>JADLEA010000309.1 GCA_020846365.1 Bacteroidota bacterium | reverse complement strand
CCGTGTCTCCATGGTTATGGATGAGACTGCGCTGCCGCGTCTCGGTCTGGCCGGCATTCCTCTGGAAGACGTCCTGCGTCGCAAGACAGGAGACATCGAGTTGGTGCTCTCGCCGGCCGAGATCGCCAGGTTGCGGGGGCTGGGCTTTTCCCTGTCGATCCTCGACAGCAACGTGTCCCGGACATACGCACACCGCGCGCAACGGAGTCTGTTGAAGGCGGGCTCCAACCCGTCGCACTTTGTGCAGCAGTTTCATCTGGGTTCCATGGCCGGTTTCATGACGCTGGCCGAGCTCGACGCCACGGTGGATTCCATGCTTGCAGCGTACCCCCTCCTGATCTCAGGGCGGGATACCATCGGCTTCAGCGTGGAGGGCCGGCCCATCTGGTCGGTAAAGATCTCACGCAACCCGGATCTGGACGAACCCGAACCGCGCGTGTTGTACACCGCCGTCCACCACGCACGGGAACCGCAGGGGATGATGACGCTTCTGTTCACGATGTGGTATTTGCTGGAGAACTACGGCAGCGATGTCGATGTCACAGATATCCTGGATCACCGCGAACTTTTCTTTGTCCCCCTGCTGAACCCGGACGGATACGCCTACAACCAGAAGGTCAACCCCGAAGGAGGCGGCATGTGGCGAAAGAACCGCAGACCGAATATCGACAGCTCCCTTGGTGTAGACCTCAATCGCAACTACGGGTACGCGTGGGGATACGACGATGTGGGATCGAGCAAAGTGCCGGCTCATGAAACTTTCCGCGGACTCGGCCCGTTCTCCGAGCCGGAGACGGCGGCGCTCAGGGATTTCTGCATCGAGAAGGAATTCTCCGTCGCCCTGAACTACCACGCGTTTGCCAATGTCCTGATCCATCCCTGGGGGCACCGCAACAATGTGCCACCAGACTCGGCGGTCTTCCAGCGACTGGGAACCCTCGTGACGCGCCGCAACTACTATCCGTACGGCACGGGAGCAAAGACCATCGGCTATCCGACGAACGGCGATTCCGATGACTGGATGTACGGAGACACGTTGACGAAGCCGGCGATCTTCGCCATGACGTCGGAAGTCGGAAGCGCAGATGACGGATTCTGGCCCGCTCCCGAACGGATTTTGCCGCTGGCGGAAGAAAATCTTGGTGCAAACCTAGCGCTGGCCCGGCTTGCGGGAGAGTGTTTCAAAGCCGAGGTGGCTTCGATTCGTCAGCAATCCGACAACGATACTATTGAGATCCGGCTTTCGGTGAACAGCATAGGGGTACGGGAACCGTCTGCAGGGATTACGGTGCATTTCAGTGGCACGCGGGGGGAAACAGTATTTCCTTCAAGCGCCTTTGTGCCCATAACATCCTCGTCTCCGTTCGCCGTCACGGTTCTCCGGGATCATGCCCGTCCGGACGGTGCGCCGGCAACACTCCTGGTTCGCATGTCCTCGACGCAGGGTCATTCGCGCGACTCCGTGCGTTTCCGGTTGGGTGTTCCCGTGCTCGCATTCGAGGACACCGTGGGAGGTGATGATGGTTGGTGGACCTCTGTCACGACCCGCGCCAATTTTGTGTGGGAGACGACGGATGCCGAGTCGTACTCGGGCAGGTATTCCTACACGGACAGTCCGAAGGGGGATTATGAACGCGATCTCACCAGCGTGCTCGTCCTCCAGAAGCCCATACTGCTTGCGGGAGCAGCTGCCGAGCTTCGCTTCCGCAGCAAATGGGACATCGAAGCAGCGTATGACATGGTGGTCGTGGAGGGTTCCGGAGATCAAGGCCGATCGTGGACCGCATTGAGCGGCGACTTCACGCGGCCGGGGTCAGGAGTCAACAGGGGAAAACAGGTGCTGGATGTGCCCGGATTCGACAGGACGCAGAAGGAGTGGGTAGAGGAGGTGATGGATCTTCAGGACTATGTCGGCACAGATTTCCGTCTCCGGTTCCGTCTTGACTCAGACGAGGCGAGGCAGAGGGACGGGATCTATGTGGATGATATTCGGATCCTGCTCTATCAGACGCATACGCTCACCGTGCCGCCGGAGACGCTTCCGTTGACCACGCAGCTGTTTCAGAATTTTCCCAACCCCTTCAACGGAGAAACCCGCATCAGCTTCGTTATGGGCGGGCCTCCGGGTGGCCGCGAAGACCGGATGAGGGCAACGTTGAAGGTCTATGATGTGCTGGGCCGCGAAGTTGCCACGGTGGTGGAGGGCCTTTTCCCTCCGGGATCACACTCCGTGCGGTTTGATGCCCGGGGCTTGGCGAGCGGTGTCTACTGGTACCGGTTGCAGGATGGATCCACCGCGGTAACCCGTCCGATGATTCTTCTTCGTTGAGTGTTGCGGGCTTCGATGCAGGCGTCGCATACGGTGCAGGATGTGGTCCGTCGGCGTGTGTGTTGATGCCGGGTGCCGGGTATCGCAGTGCGTTGCCGGGCGCAGTCGCCCGGTGCCGGATCTGGTACTTGGATCGATGCCTGTCTGCTGCTGCCTTGCCCCGCTGCACGCCGGCATGCTGGTTGCTATTGAAAGGGGTGTTTGTTAACTTCCGCACAGATACCTTCCCGCCATGCGCGAGTATTCCCTAGACGACATACGTCAGATCTTTTCCGCGTCCACGGACTTCAACGAAATATTCGACGTATACCAGGCTGCGTTGCGCCAGAAAGTAAAGGACGTCGAGCTCTACCGTCTGTTGTTCTGGAACCAGTCGCTCACCTCCGATGAGATCCGTCTTTTCGGGGAGAAGCTGGCCGCGGAGTTTCCCGATCTTGCATACGACGTTTATCTCTGGCTGGCGAGCGTCTTTGAAGTCACGACCTCGGCACAGGACAACTACGAGCTGGCGCTGCAGTACTATCAGAAAGCTGCTGCTGCCCGTCCTGAGGAGCCTGATCCCTACCTGGACGCATCCGACTGTTATGATCCCGATCTGAACATCCCGCCTCTCAACGCGCTGGTGGATTTTCTGAAACGGGGCGTAGAGCACGTTCCCCATCCTGCCTCTCTCTACAGGCGTCTTGCGCAGCTGTACGACATTGCCGGCGATGCCGAGCGGAGTGAGTGGTTCCGCCAGAAGGCGGAGGGTCAGGAAGGGGAGGCCACCGGCGCAGATTCACCTTCTGCATGAAAGAAGTCCGCGGCATTCTCATGATCATCGGGGCAGCGGTGCTCTGGGGAGTGTCCGCCACTGCCGCCAAGGCGCTCCTGAACCAACGTCTGGATCCCGTGCTGGTGGTGCAGACAAGGGTCACCTTCTCGCTGATCATCCTGCTGGCGTACGTCCTCCTTTTTCGTCCGCACTTCCTGCGCGTCCCGTGGAGTGAGCTCTGGAAATTCGCGCTGCTGGGATGTGTCGGGGTTGCCGGCACGAACTTCACCTACTATTTCACCATCAAGGAGAGCACGGTTGCGACGGCGATTCTCATTCAGTACACAGCGCCGTTGCTGGTGATGCTCTATGCGGTGTGGAGCAAGACCGAACGGCTCACGGCGGCGAAAATTCTCGCCTCCCTTCTTTCCCTCACAGGCTGTTTCCTCGCGGTAGGTGCGTATGACAGGAGTGCGCTCACCATTTCTCCCGCGGGGATTGTGAGCGGGATCGCGTCGATCCTCGGCTTCGCCTTCTTGACGATCTTCACCCGGGACATACTGAAACGTCACAATGTCTGGACGATGACGTTCTATTCGATCCTGTTTGCGACGCTCTTCTGGCTCGTGGTTAATCCACCCTGGGTAGTTGCACAGGCAGGAGTGTCGTTGCCGACGTGGGGAGCTCTTGTTCTTCTTGCCATATTCTCGCTCTTGATTCCCCACACGCTGTTTTTCGGAGCGCTCCGGTGGATTGTCCCTTCGCGTGCGATCATCACGAGCACGCTGGAGCCCATTGTTGCGATCGGCTCGGCTGCGCTGTATCTTGGCGAAGTCCTGGCACCGCTGCAAGCAGTGGGTGCTGTGCTGGTGCTGGCTGCCATTCTGCTTCTCCACTTCCATCCGGAGGAACATCTTGCCTCTTAGCAGCCGGCGTGCCGAGAAGATTGCCCGTGTGCTGGGAAACCGCCTGCCGGGGATCACGGTTGTCCTGGAGAATATCCACGACCCGCACAACGTGAGTGCGATCCTCAGGACATGTGATGCCGTTGGCGTCGTGCATGTCGAGCTGCTGTACACATGTGAACCGTTCCCTCGCATCGGCAGGAAGAGCTCGTCGAGTGCAAGCAAGTGGGTGGACCGGCGAAAACACCGGTCCGTTCATGAGTGTTACGCGATGTTACATCAGGAAGGATATCGCGTTCTGGCGACGCGGCTGGACCAGGATGCTCCTTCCCTGTATGACGTGGATTTGACCGGCCCCGTTGCGCTGGTGCTTGGCAACGAGCACCGCGGGGTGTCGGACGAAGCGGCGGCGCTTGCGGACGGCCGTCTTCACATACCGATGCGTGGCATGATTGAGAGCCTCAACGTGTCCGTGGCGGCAGCCGTGCTCATCTATGAAACACTCCGTCAGCGGCTCGCAAAGGGCCCACTTCCCTTCCCTGCGCTCCCTCCGGAGCAGTATGAGACGCTTCTGAAGGATTGGCTGAGCCGCTAAGCGCCTTGCATCCACCTGAGTGATTCTCTATATTGTACTGAGAGTTTTGTCGTCCAGTACGAACCCCGGGAAGAATCTTCATGGAAGCGCAGGATCAAGGGACCGTATCCTTTCTGAGCATGAACATCATTCTGCTGGGGATTATTGGCATCGTGGTCTTCGGATACTTCCTCCTCCTGATCCGCAAACGCTGGCAGCAAAACTTCCTTCATCACGGAGACCGGAAGAAAAAGGATGAGAAATCGTAGTCGTGTGACGTGGTGTTTGCCCCTCCTCCTGCTTTTTGCCCTCCCTCTGTCTCCCGGCGCTGTACGAGCTCAATCCGGTGCGCATACGGAGATTGCGCTGATCGCTGACGTGCAAGAGATTCGTCCCGGTCTCCCGTTCACCGTTGGCATCGTTCTGAGAATGGAACCGGGCTGGCATACCTACTGGCGCAATGCCGGAGAGTCGGGGTTGCCGACTGAGGTGCGGTGGGGCCTTCCTGCCGGATTCTCCGCCGGGGAATTGCAGTGGCCCATTCCGGAAAAGAAGGTAGAAGAGGGGGATATCCTGACATTCGGGTACAGCGATGAGACCATGCTCATGGCCGTCGTGACGCCCCCGTCCACCCTGGTTCCGGGAGCGACCTGCACCCTTCGTGTGGAAGCCAACTGGCTTGAATGTGAACGCACGTGTATCCCGGGCGAGGGGAGCGCGCAGCTTGTGCTGCCTGTGCGCGACGCTGAACCGCGGCCGGACAACGCGGAGGTGTTTGCCGCCTATCGGAAAGCCCTTCCCCGGCCGCTCCTTGCCACCGATCCTGTGACCGTCGTTGCGACGATTGAGGAAGCCGGTGTTATCCTGAACGTGGCTCCCTCCGGGGGAGGGGAGTTCTCGATCAACAGCACGTTGCTTCCCGACTTCTTCCCCTACGCGTCAGAGGTGTTTACCACCGGCCGTGTCTCCGCAGTTCTGGAGCAGGGCCAGGCCGTCATCACGGTTCCCGTCATGCACGATCCGAAGAAACCTGCGCCTGACACATTGCGCGGTATCATTGTGATCAAGGATGAGCAGAGCGTGCCTCAGGCCTTTGAGGTGGCTTTTCCTCTCTCGGGTGTGACCGGGAGCGAAGGTCTTCAGCAAGGAAGCATCCTGGACCAGACCTTTGCATTCGGCCAGCCGGCCGCAGACCAGACGCCGTTCATCCTGTATGTGTTGTTTGCTGTTGTGGGCGGACTCCTGCTGAACATCATGCCCTGTGTCCTGCCGGTGATCGCGTTGAAAGTGTTCGGGTTGGTGAAGATGGCAGGAGACGAACCGACGCGCGTCCGCCGCCTGGGTCTGATGTTCTCGCTGGGGATCCTCGTCTCGTTTCTGGTCCTTGCCTTCCTGGTCATCATTCTCAAACTTGCGGGCCAGCAGGTGGGATGGGGGTTTCAGTTTCAGGAACCCATCTTCGTCGTGCTCATGTGCGCGGTTGTCTTCGCCTTCGGGCTGAGTCTCTTTGGCGTCTTCGAGATCCGCCTTCCCGGATCGGCGGTAGCGGGCGTGGGGTCTGTTCTGGCCCGCCAGGAAGGTCATGGCAAGGGGTATCTCGCTTCATTTTCAGAAGGGGTGTTCGCGACGATTCTTGCGACGCCCTGCACCGCGCCGTTCCTGGGTTCCGCGCTTGGATTCGCTTTCTCTCAGCCAGCCGGGAGCATCCTCGTCATCTTCTCATGCGTCGCCCTTGGCATGGCATTGCCGTACCTGTTGCTCACCGCGCGTCCGGCATGGCGGAAGTACCTGCCGAAGCCCGGCGAGTGGATGGTCACGGTCAAGCAGTTCATGGGTTTCCTGATGATGGCGACGTTGCTCTGGCTTCTCTATGTGCTCGGCAAACAGCTGGGCATGGAGGCCGTCATCTGGACCGGCGCATTCCTGCTGGTCGTAGGTGTGGCGGTCTGGCTGGTTGGAAGGTTTGCCACCCTCAGCGCAGCGAGGCGGAAGGTGTTTGCGATCTGGTTTGTCGCCTCCTGTCTGATCGTCTTCGGCTACTGGTTTTTCATAGAGTCCACTCTGGATATCCGGTCTGCCATTGCCGGAACATCAGGGGATACAGACTCCGTCGAGTCGACGGGGGGTATTCCCTGGCAGCCCTTCTCGGTGACGGCACTGGAGGGGCATCTGAAAGCCGGTCAACCCGTTTTCCTGGATTTCACCGCGGAATGGTGTTTGACGTGCAAGGTGAATGAACGAACGGTGCTGGCGAACGAACAGGTGGTAGAGAGGCTTCGCGTCTCGGGTATTGTTCCCATGAAGGCAGACTGGACCAACAGGAATCCGGATATCACGCGGCTGCTTGCCAAGTTCGGCCGGTCGGGTGTTCCACTCTATGTGTTCTTCCCGGCAGGCAGGCCGACGCAGCCGGTAATCCTGCGCGAGGTGATTACTCCGGGGATTGTCCTCGAAGCCCTGGATCAAGCCGCGACGCCGGGTTCCGCGACCAGGTAAGCAAAGCTCACGAAAGGCCTCATGGCACCTTTGACCTCTTCTGCTGCCTGGAAGGATCTCCGGGATCACCAGACCAGGATGGCGTCGGTGCACATGCGGGAGCTTTTCGCCCGCGACCCCGATCGGTTTTCCCGGTTCTCCCTCCGCGTGGATGATCTCCTCGTCGACTATTCCAAGCACCGTATCACCGACGAAACCATGAAGTTGCTCCTCGCGCTGGCACGTCAGGAAGACGTGGAAGGATGGCGCGACAGGATGTTTCGGGGCGACAGGATTAACAGCACGGAGAACCGTGCAGTATTCCATGTCGCATTGCGCGCACGGGGGGGGCGTCCTATGATGGTGGATGGGGTTGATGTCCAACCCGGGGTTCGCGCTGTGCTCGATCAGATGCGGACCTTTGTATCCGCCGTTCAGGACGGCGCGTGGCTGGGATCCACCGGGTCACCCATGACCGATGTTGTCAACATTGGCATCGGGGGTTCCGATCTGGGCCCCGTGATGGTTACGGAAGCGCTCCGCCCGTATCACCATCCGCGGCTCACGATGCATTTTGTCTCCAACGTGGATGGCACGCACATCGCGGAGGTCTTCCGGCGCGTTCGCCCGGAATCGACGCTCTTTGTCATTGCTTCGAAGACCTTCACAACGCAGGAAACGCTGGCCAATGCGCATGCGGCGCGCGCATGGTTTCAGGCCGCGCTCGGTGAGCGGGCGGATATCACGCGACACTTTGTTGCCCTGTCGACGAACACCGATGAAGTCCGGCGCTTTGGCATTGATCCCCGGAACATGTTTG
The DNA here is from genome assembly GCA_020846365.1 of Bacteroidota bacterium. Taxonomy (GTDB): domain Bacteria; phylum Bacteroidota; class Ignavibacteria; order UBA10030; family UBA6906; genus JAGDMK01. The sequence continues at coordinate 26,169 of JADLEA010000309.1, read as the reverse complement.
CGTTCTGGGACTGGGTCGGGGGACGGTATTCCCTCTGGTCGGCCATCGGGCTCTCGATTGCCCTCGCCATAGGCATGGACCGCTTCGAAGAGTTGCTGGACGGTGCGTTCAGGATGGACGAGCACTTCCGGACGGCTCCCCTGGAGCGCAACGCACCCGTTCTCCTCGCGCTGCTGGGAATCTGGTACACCAACTTCTTCCAGGCGAAGAGTCATGCGATCCTCCCTTACGATCAGTATCTCCACCGGCTCCCCGCCTACCTTCAGCAAGCGGACATGGAGAGCAACGGAAAGCGTGTAGACCGCGACGGGGTACCGGTAGAGTACGACACAGGTCCCGTCATCTGGGGAGAACCCGGAACGAACGGACAGCACGCGTTTTTCCAGCTCCTCCATCAGGGAACCCAATTCATCCCCGCGGACTTCCTCATGCCGCTGAAGTCACACAATCCTATCGGGACGCAGCACCAGCTGTTGCTTTCCAATTTCCTTGCCCAGACGGAAGCCTTGATGAAGGGGAAGACCGAATCGGAGGCGCGGGAGGAACTCGAGCGCGTGGGGATGGAAGGGGACCGGCTTGCGCGACTTCTCCCGCACAAGGTGTTTCCCGGGAATCGACCGACCACGACCATCGTGTTTCCGATGCTCACCCCCCGCACGCTGGGATCGCTGCTGGCATTGTATGAGCACAAGATCTTTGTGCAGGGGATCATCTGGCGGATCAACTCGTTCGATCAGTGGGGGGTGGAGTTGGGCAAGCAGCTGGCGAAAGCCATTGTACCGGAGCTTTCACCAGGCACCCCTGTCACGGGTCACGATGCCTCGACCCGCGGCCTGATCGATGAAGTTCGCCGGCAGACTCACGGCGTATGAGCCGTCAGTCCCATCGCGGCACGGCCTCACATCAACTGCATCAGTCGTTGACCCGCCGTTCCATCCCGGCGTTTCAGCGATTGAATATCTCCTTTATTTTCCTATCTTCATGCTGATATGGTCATTTTTCTCTAGAGCACTCGGAGTATCCTCGTGACAGAACCCGTTACACGCATCCCACGCAATCCAAGTCTCAGCGAGCTTGACGAGCTTTCCATCAACACGATACGCTGTCTCTGCATGGACGCCATCCAGAAGGCCAAATCCGGGCACCCGGGAATCACCATGGGCATGGCCCCGGCCGCCTACGTCCTCTGGACGCGTCATCTCCGGCACAATCCCTCCCATCCCCGCTGGGTGAACCGGGATCGTTTTGTTCTTTCGGCAGGGCACGGGTGCATGTTGCTGTATTCGCTCCTGCATCTCACCGGCTATCCGATGTCGCTGGATGATATCAAGCAGTTCCGGCAATGGGGGAGTCAGACGCCTGGTCATCCCGAGTACGGGCACACGCCGGGGGTTGAAGTCACGACCGGTCCGTTGGGCCAGGGCATTTCCAATGCCGTCGGAATGGCCATCGCGGAGAAGTATCTGGAGGCCCATTTCAACCGTGGCGGTTTTCCGGTGGTGGACTACCGGATCTACGTTGTTGCAGGGGACGGCTGTTTGCAGGAAGGCGTGGCGTCCGAGGCGTGCTCGCTCGCCGGGCATCTGGGGCTCAACAATCTCATCGTGTTGTACGACGACAACAGGATATCCATTGACGGTTCGACGTCCCTCTCCTTCTCCGAAGATGTAGCGGCGAGGTTTACGGCATATGGGTGGTTCGTGCAGACCGTGGATGGGGATGGCAACGACATGGCGGCATTCGAGCGGGCTCTGATTGCGGCGAAAGCGGAGAGTAGCCGTCCGTCACTGATCAAGCTCCGCACGCACATCGGGTACGGAAGCCCGAACAAGCAGGACACGCATGAGGCGCACGGTTCGCCGCTGGGCCCGGATGAGGTTGCGCTCACGAAGCAGCGATACGGATGGGACCCCGGTCTTTCCTTCCACATCCCCGATGAGGCCCTGGCGAATTTCCGCCAGCAGGTGGGGAAGGGGAAGAAGCTGGAGGAAGAGTGGAAAGCGCTTTTTGCGAAGTATGCGAGTGCGTATCCGAATGAAGCCCGGGCGTTCACCGACGCGTCCGAACGACGCATGCCCGCAGGTTGGGAGGAGCTCTGGCGCACAAACGTTCCTGTCTTTGAGGCGGGAACCTCGATGGCGACGCGGGAGGCACAGGGAAAGATCCTGGATGCCATCATGCCTCATCTTCCCCTGGTCATCGGCGGCTCCGCCGACCTGACGCCTTCCAACAATACACGATTCAAAGGCGTGACCGATTTCAGCAAAACCAATCGCAGCGGCCGTTACTTGCGTTTTGGCGTGCGGGAGCATGCCATGGGCGCGCTCCTGAACGGGATAGCGGTGAGCGACGTGCTGGTCCCCTTTGGCGCTACCTTCTTCTGTTTTGTGGATTACATGCGGGCTGCCGTCCGCCTTGCCGCGCTCTCACGCTATCCCTCGATCTTTGTGTATACGCATGACAGTATAGGTTTGGGCGAAGACGGCCCGACGCACCAGGCGGTGGAACACTTCGCATCTCTGCGTTGCATGCCGGGGTTGACCGTTCTCCGGCCCGCAGATGCCAATGAGACTGCCGTGGCTTGGAAATTCGCCCTTGAACACCGGTCGGGTCCGGTGGTGCTGGCCTTGACACGCCAGAAGCTGCCGGTGCTGGATCGAACGAAATATGCCTCTGCGGAAAACCTTGTCCGCGGAGCGTACATCCTTTGTGGATCACCAAAGCCCAACGTGATTCTCGTGGGTACGGGATCGGAGACGGCTCTTGCACTTGCAGCATACGATCGGCTGACGTCCGAGGGCGTTGCTGCACGCGTCGTGAGCATGCCGTCCTGGGATCTGTTTGAGCAACAACCGGAATCGTACCGCAACGAAGTGTTCCCGCCCGAGGTCACCGCCCGTATCGCAGTCGAGGCCGGTGTGCGCAGGGGGTGGGAGCGGTACATCGGTTGCCGGGGCGCGTTTGTAGGGATGAGCGGCTACGGGGCATCGGCTCCATACGAAATCGCTTTTAAGAACTTCGGGATAACTGCAGACGCTGTTCTCGAGGCAGCACGGAGGCTCCTCTCATGAAGGTAGCAATAGCCGGTGATCACGCGGGATTTGCGCTCAAGCAGTTTCTGATAGAGCGGCTCGGGCAGGAGGGGGTTACGGTGTTGGACCTCGGGGCATTTGACGAGTTGCCTTCCGACTATCCCGATTTCGCCCGTCTCCTCGGCACGGCGCTCGTCGAAGGCCGGGCCGACCGCGGCATTCTGGTTTGCGGAAGCGGCGTCGGTGCGAGTGTCGCCGCAAACAAGATCAAAGGGGTCCGGGCCGGACTCTGCCACGACACCTATTCGGCGCACCAGGGGGTCGAGCATGATGATATCAATATCCTCTGCCTGGGCTCACGGGTGCTGGGCACGGCACTGGCACTGGACATCGTTCATGCGTTCATGGGTGCGTCGTTTTCCTATGAAGACCGGCACGTGCGGCGATTGAACAAGATTCTGGATATCGAAAACAGACAACGCTGAGAGCAACCGTTATGAATCCGCTGCAACAGCTGGCGTCCCTGGGTCAGAGCATCTGGTATGATAATATCAGCAGGACCATCCTTCGCAACGGTGAGTTGAAGCGGATGGTCGATCAGGGCCTGCTGGGGGTCACGTCCAACCCGACGATATTTGAAAAAGCGATCTCCGGCAGTGCTGACTATGACGCGCAGATCGCATCCCTCCTCCGCGTTTCGCCGGACATAACAACTGATGCGTTGATCCGCTCGCTGATGATCGAAGATATCCGCATGGCAGCGGACATCATGCTCGCCGTGTACCAGCGTACGTCCGGCGGCGACGGGTATGTGAGCATTGAGGTAACCCCCACGAAGGCGAGGGACACCGACGGGACGATCGTGGAAGCGAAAGAGCTCTGGGAAGCTGTTGGCAGGCCTAACACGATGATCAAGATCCCGGCCACCCGCGAAGGGCTTCCTGCCATCACGCGGGCGATCGCCGAGGGGATCAACATTAATGTCACGCTTATCTTCTCGGTGGAGCGGTACGAAGAGGTCGCGGAAGCGTATCTTACGGGATTAGAACAACGCCTTCAGGCGGGTAAGCCGATAGGCCAGGTTGCATCGGTTGCGAGCGTTTTTGTGAGCCGCATCGATACGATGGTAGACGCTCAGCTTGACGCGAAGCTCCGGAATGCCAGCGGTGCGGAAGCGAAAGGTCTGAAGGATCTTCAGGGGAAGGCGGCCGTGGCGAACACGAAGTTCATCTACCAGTCCTTCAAACGCATTTTCGCCTCCCAGCGTTTTCGGACATTGGAGCAGCAAGGGGCCGCGCTTCAGCGCCCGCTCTGGGGGAGCACGGGCACCAAGAACCCGGCATACAGCGATTTGTTGTACGTAGACACGCTCATCGGGCCACATACCGTGAACACGGTGCCTCCAGCCACCTACAACGCCATCCTTTCCCACAGCAAGCCGGCGCTTACCATTGAGCGCGACCTGGATGGCGCGCGGAGCACGCTCGCCGCGTTGCGGGAGACCGGAATCGACATGCGGCAGGTGCTTGACACTCTCGAAAGGGACGGCGTTGCGGCGTTCGAGAAATCCTTCGACGGACTTGGACGGAATCTGGAAGCCAAGCGGGCAAGAGGATGAGGAACCAGAACGCACACCTGATTCTCGGGATCGACGTCGGCGGCAGCGGGGTGAAAGGCGCCGTAGTCGATGTAAGGAAGGGGACTCTTGTCACCGATCGCTACCGGTTGAAGACACCCGGGCCGGGGGATCCTAAGAGCGTTGCACAGGTCGTGGCGCGCATCGTGCGTCATTTCGTATGGCGTGGGCCGGTGGGTTGCGGCATGCCCGGACCCATCAAGCACGGGCGCATTCCCGTACTCTCGAACCTTGACAAGGCGTGGATTGGCGTTGACGTGGCGGAGGTCTACAGCAAAGCCTGCGGGTGCCGCGTGACGGTTATCAACGATGCCGATGCGGCAGGACTTGCCGAGATGCGGTTCGGGGCCGGAAAGAAGCGAGACGGTGTCGTCGTGCTCACGACCTTTGGCACGGGGATCGGGACGGCAGTTTTTGTGGACAAGCGTCTGGTGCCCAACACAGAGTTCGGGCAGATGGAAATCAACGGAAAGCCCGCCGAGGTGCGGGCATCCGCTCGCGTCCGGAAAGCAAGGGATCTCTCCTGGAAGGCCTGGGGGGAACGCGTCAATACCTACCTTCTGGCATTGGAAAACGTGTTGTGGCCCGACTTGATTATCGTGGGTGGTGGCGTGAGCCGGAAGGCATCCCGCTTTTTGCCGCGGATCACTACAAAGGCGGAGGTGATCCCGGCAAAATTCCGGAACGAGGCCGGCATTGTAGGAGCCGCACTGGCAGCCGCATCACGTGACAAACCATGAACGATGAGGATTGCACACACGGCGGTAGGGCCGGAATGTCCGGACGCTCGAGGATCCTCCTCATCAGCTGGGCGCTTCTCGTGTGTGCGGGTCAGCACCTCCAGGCGCAAAATCCCTTTGAAGGGCTTTCGCAGGATTGGCGTTGGAGGTGGTTCGGAACCGAACTGGGGGCCCCGGCCGGACCGGTTCTGAAAATCATGGAGACATCCGGCGGCGAGATGTGGATTCATACCGGAGCCGGACTGGCCTGGTATGATGGATACCGTTGGAATTCTCCTCCTATTGACACCCTCGGTCCGCATTTCAACAGGGCGCAGATGCTCAGCGACTCGATGGGCGTCCTGCTTGTCGTTCCCCCCTCGCTCTTCAGGGTTACCCACGATGGATACACACGCATGCCGCTATGGTGCGGCGGTGTTGAAGTTCCCATACGGAATGCAGTAAACCTCCCCGGGCGCGGGATGCTGATGCAGGGGGACACTGTTCTCTATCTGCTGCAGCGGAACACGATGTCCCGTTTCCCCTCTCCCTACGAACACCCTCTCACCGCCGGCGTCTCGGAGCACCCTTTCCGGATATACCCGTCAAGTGCAGGAAACGCGATTCTCAACGCTGCCACGGGTGTCTATCGCCTCGAGAACCTTCAATGGAAGAAGTTGGCCGGTGTAGAAGGTCATTCTCCCGTGCCGACGTATGTAGCCGAGGACTCCAGGGGGAACGGGATCTTCACTGCCCAGGTTGGCGTGCGATTCGAGCGTTGGGAATGGGATGCTCAGGGAAGCGTGCAGAGAACCCGCCTGGAACCGGGTCAGCTGGTGCCTTCCATTGCCATTCACCCCGACGGATCGCTCCTCGCGGTGGAGTCATCCGGTGACATTCTCACCCGCATACGCTCGGTCTGGCGGCGGGTCTCACCGATTCCGCCGCACCTGCTCACCTCTGTCGCCATCACGTTTGATTCCCATGGGGATCTCTGGGTTGGAAAGACCAACGGCGTGTTCCTCTGCAACCTTTCCTCAAAAACCTGGAGGACGCTTTCATACGCAGACAATGCGAAATCCAATTCAATCAACGAACTGCTTATCGCCCGGGACGGAATACTGTGGGTAGGAAGTTCAAACGGCGTGCGTCTGTACCGGGACACGAGCCTCATCCGCATCGTGCGCGAGATCAATGGCACGGCACTCGGCGTAGTCACCGGGTTGGCGCAGGATTCCAGAGGCAATATCTGGATATCCAGCGGGGCTTCTTTTGGAGGGGCGTTCTGTGGCGACGGAAGGACCTGGCGGCACTACGGACGTCGCGAGGGATTCACGGACAACAACGTTCATCGGATCATGCCCGACCGGCACGGAGACCTCTGGTTCATGACGATCAGCCCGCTGGCACCGGGCATCTCCCAGGAACGTGAAGACGGTGCATACCGATATGATGGAGAACGCTTTACCCGGCTGGATCAACACAACGGACTTCCGCACGGCAGGGTATATGCGATGGCGCAGGATTCCGGCGGCGCGTACTGGTTTGCCACACTCAAAGGACTGGCACGCAAGAGGGGTAACGAGTGGAAGTATTGGGATGCGTCACACGGTTTGCACACAAGCCGTGTCTTCGCGGTAGCGGTTGATCATGCCAACCGTCTCTGGTTTGGGCACCAGCGTAATGGGTTGGGATATATCGATGAGAACGATGCTCCCGTCTATGTGTCAAGCACCGATGGGTTCTCGCCATTGACTGTCTGGGACTTTCATGTGGACTACGCGGGCCGCTTGTGGGTGGCTACCCGGGAGGGTCTGGGTGTGCACGACCGTGGGAACTGGGCTCTCTTCACGAACAGAGAGGGGTTGATGAATCCCAACCTCTGGCCTTTGACCATGAAGGGAAAGGATCTCTACATCGGAACCAGTCATTCCGGTGTGGCGGTGCTGGCCGTAAGCGAGCTCGAAGTTCCTCCACCTCTTGTCCGGATCTCTGATCCTGTTCAGCGCGGCAATACCGTTTCTCTGGCATGGCAGGCATTAGCGCCCCGAGGGTTCATTCCCTCTGCAGAGGTACGCACCCGTTACCGTGTTGACCGTGGGGCGTGGTCGGTGTGGGGAGAGACGAGGACGGCAAGCATCGACGAGCCATCCATTGGCGATCACACTGTGGAGATCCAGGCGCTCGGCATGCTTGCGCAGGTCGATACGACCCCGCAGGCGTTGAGCTTCAGCGTGCCTCCGCCGCTCTTTCTCCGGCCCATGGTGCTCCTGCCCATAGGCGCGCTGACGATCCTCCTTATGAGTCTCGCCCTGAACCTCAATCGGAAGAAACGGGAACACACAACGCAGTTGCGAGCGCTTGACGCACGGTACAGGGCGGTCGTGGATCAACAATCGGAACTCATTGTGAGGACGCTTCCGGACGGCCGGCTCTCGTTCGTGAACGAAGCGGTGTGCAGGATGTTGCAGCGCTCGCGCCAGGACCTTACCGGCCGTCCTCTCGCGAGCGTCTTCCAGCCCCTCTACGGTGAGAGTACGCTTGCGGCCTTGCATGGATCACCGGCCTCATCTTTTCCGCGTGAGGTGGACGCAGACTGCCGGGCACACGACGGGACCGAACGCTGTATCCGGTGGATTGCAGAAGCGGTGCTCAATGAAGGGGGCGACGTCCTGGAATTGCAAATGGTCGGCCGGGACATCACCGAACGCAAGCGGGCGGAACGCGAATTGATCAACAGCGAGGAGCGATATCGCATTGTAGCAGAGCAAACCGGGCAACTGGTGTATGACTATGACGTGTCGTCGGGGAGCATCGCCTGGTACGGCGCGATCACCGATGTCACCGGCTACAGCACCGAGGAATTCCAGTCAGTGAGCATCGGGCGCTGGGAAGAGATGATTCATCCGGAAGACAGGGAACACGCGACGCAAGTCCTCGACCAAGCCATGGTTTCCCGTTCGCGCTACGAGATTGAATACCGTTTCCGGCGCAAGGACGGTTCGTATATCGACGTCTTTGACAACGGCGTGTTCCTGGTCGGACCCTCGGGAACGGTTGACCGGATGCTCGGGACGATGACGGATATCACGGCGAGGAAGCAAAACGAGGCACTAGTTGCGACGTCGTTGAAGGAAAAGGAAGTGCTGCTGAAGGAGATCCATCACAGGGTGAAGAACAACCTGCAGGTCATCTCGAGCCTGTTGAATCTGCAATCCGGCGCGGTCTCGGATCAGCGCGCCCTGGAGCAGTTGCGCGAGAGTCAGCATCGCATCCGTTCCATGGCCCTCATTCACGAACGGTTATACCAGTCCAGAAACCTGGCCAGCATCGAATTCGACGAGTACGTGAAGAGCCTGTGCAGCTATCTGATCCGCTCCTACAACCCTCAATGCGTGCGGCTGGAGATAAACATCGGCAGGATCAGCCTTCCCATCAACGCCGCGATTCCATGCGGTCTCATTATTAACGAATTGGTCTCCAACGCCCTGAAATATGCCTTTAAGGGGGGGAACGAAGGCACCATTGACGTCGGCATGGAGTTGACAGCGGACAAAAAGGCGATTCTGACCGTCCGTGATACGGGCGTGGGCTTCCCGGCCGGACTTGATTTCAGGCAGACCCAAACGCTGGGCATGCAGCTCGTCAATACCCTGACTGCCCAGATCAACGGGACGATTGCCCTGAACCGCAATGGCGGGACTACCTTTTCCATAACTTTCCCTCTGGAGATGTGAGGTGTCTCTCAATGTGAGGATGCGGCTCGTGCTGCTGCTCCTGGCTGCTTCAACCGCGCGCCTTCCCGCGCAGCTCGAGGGGCTCAACGATGTTTGGCGCTGGACCACGTTCAGTGTCGAGGACGGGCTTCCTTCGAACAGGATTACTGCGCTGCTTGAGACACCCAACGGAGTGCCATGGGTCTCCACAGCCAGGGGACTTGCGTGGTTCGATGGGTATCTCTGGAATGCCGTCGGCCCACGCCAGGGTCTTCCCGCTGAGCCGGTTTCCCTGGCCGTAGCCGTGCGGGACACAAATATGCTGGTCGTGATGGGGACGCGCTTCTTTGTAGGGAATCGTTCAGGTTTCAAGGAACTCGCGCTCAAAGGGGACTCTTCCCGTTCTTCCTTCACCTCCTGTGCGGCTTTACCGTCCGGAGGGATTTTGCTGATCAGCTCCGAAGGATTCCCCTACGTGCTGAAAGGGTCTTCGCTCAGAGCGGCCCCCGAACTGCGGATTTCTCCGCAATGGAACATGAAGGAGGTTAAAGCGGGGTCGGCCGGGCGTCTGCTGGCTAATACACCCTACGGGCTCTACGAAGGGGACGGCAGAAGGTGGAAACGATTTCTGGGTTTTGAGAATCGCCAGACGGATGTCGCAGCTTTCTCGGAGGACGCCAACCAGAATGGAGCGGCGTGGGTGATCCGGCCAACTGAGAAGGTCGGTTTGTGGATATGGGAGCGGGGAGGTACTCCCCGCCTGCACTCGGATGAGATCGTTCCATCCCAGCCATACGTCCTTATCGGTGCCCGGGGCGAGGTGGTTCGTGTCGAGGAGACCGGAGTCCTTCGTATTCATAGAAGAACCGGCGTCAGCATCGCATCGCAGGCGCCGCCGGCGCTCATCGGATCTTCGTTTGCCCAGTTCCGCAATAATGGAGACCTCTGGGTCGGCAAGTCCAATGGGCTGCATCTTTGCCGGCTTTCCCTGGACCGGTGGCGGCACCTTCCCCCCAAATCCTCCGCGCCGGCGGAGGCCGTGCTGGCGTTTCTCCGTAGAAGCGATGGCGCACTGTGGATTGGCACAACGGAAGGGATTCAAGTCTATGGGGCCGACGGACGGTATTCTGCGGTACATACTCGTAACGGCGAGCCTCTTCGCGTAGTCACCGGGCTCGCGGAGGATGCACGCGGTCATGTCTGGGCTTCGAGCGGCTCTGCATTCACCGGCGCATATCGTTTTGACGGAGAGCGGTGGCGGCGGTTCGGCCCGGGAGACGGGCTCGAAGCGCTCTTCTATCACCGCATCGTCCGCGACCGGCAGGGGGTGCTCTGGTTTTTGGGCCTGGAAACAGGGCCATCCCCCGAGAACTCGGGCGTGATGAGGTTGGACGGGACCGGACTATCGTCGTGGGGCAACGAACACGAACCCCTCCGATCGAGCGTGTACGCCATGTGCCAGGAGGCGGAGAGCATCTACTGGTTTGGCACCAGCAAGGGTCTGAGTCGATGGGCCAAGGGGGTATGGCGCCAGTGGACGACACGCGAAGGACTGCGGACAGATCGCGTGTTCACCCTTGCAGTCGGTCGGGGAGGTGATGTATGGTTTGCCGATCAGACCAACGGTCTCGGTCATCTCAAGGACGGCAACATCAGATACTACCGGACTACGGATGGCCTCGTCAGCGATGCCGTCTGGGAGGTAGCCCTGGACGATTCGGGAAGAGTCTGGATCGCGACGCGGGACGGAGCCAGTAGTCTCCTGGATGGCGTATGGTCGACGTACGACTACGATGCCGGGTTAACGAATACCACGCTCTGGCCTCTGTTGGTTGAGGGGTCGACGGTGTACTTTGGGACTGTCGGAGGGGGAACTGCTGTGCTCCGGCGGCCGGCATCGCCCGTGAAGTATCCCAGGGTTGTTTTCGAGAGACCGGCGGTAGAATCGGAAAGAGCTCATATTCGTTGGCGTGCATATCCCTGGTGGGGAGAAAAAAGTCCCGATGGACTGGAAACGCGGTTTCGGGTGGATGACGAGCCCTGGAGCATCTGGTCGCTTCAATCCGCGGCGGAGTTCGCCGATCGTGAAGCAGGAATCCATACGCTTGTCGTTCAGGCAAAGGATCTCCATGGGGGATACGATCCGGCGGGGGCACACTTTGCCTTCACGGTGGCGGGTTCCATGTTTCTCCAACCGACGTTCGCCATACCGCTTTTCCTTCTTGCATGTTCGACCGTTGCTCTCGGCTGGATCGTCCTGCGCCGGCGCGCGCGACAGCGACGAGACCTTCGCATCAGCGAGGAAACCTCCCGGGCCCTCCTGAATGCATCGGCAGATCCTTCGTATCTGCTTGATGCAGGCGGCGGGATCCTTGCGATGAATCAGGCCGCTCGGGCGCTGCCCCTCGCCCCACCGGCTGGATCCTCATTCTTCTCCATGTTTCCTCCCTCTCTGGCAGCCACGCGTCGCGCCGCTTTCGAGCAGGTGATTCAGAACGGGCAACCTTTGCGGTTGGAGGACCAGCACGACGGCAAGCACTTCGAGCACAGCCTCCATCCCGTGCCCGATCCGAGAGGGTTGCCGACGCGCATTACGTTTTCGACGCGGGATGTGACGGACCGCCGCCAGCTCGAGGCAACGCTCAGCAATACCGTCCAGTTTCTCCGGCAGATCCTCGAGAGCTCAACGACGGTGGCTATTATCAGCACGGATCGGCAGGGCAAGGTGCTCTTCTGGAACACGGGGGCAGGGAATGTGCTGGGATTCGGAACGGACGAGACCGTGGACCGGGTGACCCTTGAAACGCTCCTTCCGCCGGACGACGTGAAAGCCCGGGAATCTCTCATGCAGGCAATGACACAGGTCCTGGGGGGACAGGAAACCGTTGCGCTGGTGATGCCGTTCCGTCACAAGGATGGCCGCAACCGCACCCTCCAACTCACGATTTCTCCGCAACAGGAGGGCACCGGACAGATTCAGGGGATGTTGTTGATCGGCGAGGACATTACGGAGCGGGAGCTCGCGCGCCGGGAGACCGAACAGGCGGAGCGACAGGTGCGGCTCCTGGCGTTCACGCTGAATTGCGCCAAGGATGCGTTTGTCATCACCGACATGGATAATCGCATTCTGTACGTGAATCAGGCGTTTGTCGATACCTATGGGTACACAGAGGACGAATTGACCGGGAAGGACATTCTGATCATCCGGTCACCCACGGTTTCTTCGGAGCTTTCGGACAGCATCAGCCAGGGGACACGCAGTTCCGGTTGGAGCGGCGAGATCATGAACCGGCGAAAGAACGGGGAGGACTTTCCGGTGGAGCTCTGGACATCCACCGTGCGGAACGATCAGGGGCAACCCGTGGCCCTCGTGGGCGTGGCCCGGGAAATCACGGAACGCAAGGAGACGGAAAACCAGATCAAGGCGTCGCTTGAGGAAAAAGAAATCCTGCTGAAGGAGATCCATCACCGGGTCAAGAACAACCTGCAGGTCATTACGAGTTTGCTGAGCCTGCAGAGCGCCAAAATCCCCAACCAGGACATTCAGGCGATCCTGAAAGAGAGCCAGACGCGTGTCAAATCCATGGCGCTGGTACATGAGGAACTTTATCAGTCGGAAGATCTTTCCCGGATCGACTTTGCGGACTATATCCGCCGGTTGACGACAAATCTCTTTCACACGTATCAGACGGGTCCTGTCCACATTTCGCTCCTGGTGGATATCGAGGAGGTCTTCCTCACGGTTGATACCGCGATTCCGTGCGGGTTGATCGTCAATGAATTGGTGTCGAACGCCCTGAAACACGCGTTCCGGGGGCGCCAGGGCGGAACGGTGACCATCCGGCTCCAGCGCGACGAAGCAGATTTCCTTCTCACCGTTCGCGATGACGGCGTCGGGCTTGCAGGGGACATTGATCCCGCGGTCACGGAGACGCTTGGACTTCAGCTTGTCACCACGCTCACGCGGCAGTTGGGTGGGAAGCTGTCAGTGTTTCGTGACGAGGGAACCAGGTTTGAAATACGTTTTGTAGAACAGGTGCCGCACCGTCGAGGAGAATAGGGAGAAGACATGGCTGACAGGGTAGACGCATTCAACGAATTCCGCAGCAGGATGAACGAGCGGATTCTGGGGACGGATCATCGCGTGATCAAGCGGTTCTTCGGTGTGGATACGCTAACCTACGAGCCCGGTGCGCTGGATGTGCGCACAAAGGAGCTCCTCGGCCTCGTGGCCTCCAGTGTGTTGCGGTGCGATGATTGTATTGCCTACCACGTGCAGCGATGCAAGGAGGAGGGGGTATCGGATGCGGAACTCTTGGATGCGTTCAGCGTTGCCCTGGTGGTTGGGGGATCAATTGTCATTCCGCATTTGCGGCGAGCGATGGAATTTCTTGACGCATGGAATGCGAAGAATCCCCGTACAACATAAACAGATGCCATAGCACCCCGGGTTTGGGGCGGCAGATATTCTTCTCCCACCGTTCCACACCGACCCACGAATACCCGATCATCTCCGCGACCTGTTTCAGTGTCAGCCCGGAAGCGATGCGCGCCGCGCGCAACTGTTCCCCGAACGAGCGCATGTGCATGCGCTGTGCGATGATCGTGTCCACCGTTCGCTCAATCTCTGCGGCCTTCTCCACGGAAAGTGGTGTGCGGTAGTGGACTGCTTGCCAGGCATACTGGCGGGACACGCCGAGTTGTTCTGCCAGGAAGGATACCGTGATGCCCCACCGCTTCATGTTCTTTCGGACCCTTGCGGTAATCGTGTCGACTTCCTGTTGCTTCTGGAAGGTCATCTCCATCTCCATCTCCACAGATCGGGTTTCTCTTGAGGTGTACGGAGAACCACCCGAAAAGTTGTCCCCCCCGTCGCCGCCCGGCGGCGGTGGAGTTCTTTCGGAAGGTTCCGTATATTACATCATGCTGTTTTTCGCTCACCTGGTACCGGGACACTTCGCGTGAAGAAATGGCTTTTGTTGTGGCTGGCAGGCGGCACGCTTTGTCAGGCGATGGCGCAGAGGGATGGTACGCTCCCCAAGGACACATTGGCGACCGTAGGGACTTCCGTTATTACGGCCAGGGATTTCCTGGAGCGGTTTGAGCTCATGCCCTGGCCCGGGAAAGACCGCCGGCAGGACCATGACAGCGCGAAAGTCCGTGCCCTGCGGTCTCTTGTGGCCGAGCGGCTGTTGGCACAGGAAGCGGCAGTTCGCGGGATCGGCCGGGATTCTCTCGCCCGCCGCCGCGTTTCAGGCCTGGAACAGGTCATGGTCCGCGACGAGCTCTTCAAGCGGGAGGTGGTTGCCCGCGTGCAGATTACGGACAAGGAAATGAGCGTGGGGATGAAGCGTTACCCCCGGGAATTGCGCCTGCTCTATCTCCGCTCGCCTTCCAGAGAAACCGCACTCGCGCTCCGGGACAGTGTTGGCAGGAAGGGGGTTCTGGACTCGCTTCTGCATCGTATCTCCCGGCGGCTCCTGACCCGCGTGGACACGCTCACGCTTGCCTACGGAAGTGCCGACTGGGTGCTTGAGGACACCGCCTATGCGCTCTCGGAACGCCGCCGGCTCTCCGGCGTCCTCCAGAGCGATCTCTACGGCTGGGGCGTTGCCGCCTTCCTCAGCGATCACATCTATGCCGAGGCAGCGAACAAATCCATTCCGGACCGGCTGCGTGCCGTGCAAAACATTGTCCGGACGCGCCAGCAGCTGCGTCGCGCCAGACTCTACTCAGGGTCTGTCCTCTCTCCTCAGAGGGCGGAAGCGGATGCTGAGATGTTCGAGCGGATGGCTTCAGTCCTTCACGCGATCATGACCGCCAGTCAGCAGGAGCGCGCTTCCCGGGCTGGCTTTCGTCTCGGTGCAGCAGACCTGGATACGCTGGAACAAAGGCTGGGAACCGATGCTGACCGCATTCTCGTGAACGTGGCCGGGGGTGATCTGACGGCGCGGGATGTGATCGAAGAGATGCGCTTTCATGACTTTTCCTTCTCACGCCTCGAGCCCGAACCGTTTCGCGACCGGCTGAACGCAATCATCAAGGATATGGTTGCGGCGAAGTTGCTCGCCCGGGAAGGGTACCGCCTGCGGTTGAACAACACCGAGGCCGTGCGTCACGATGTCAGCGTGTGGGAAGACCACTGGTCTGCCTCTGCGCTCATCGGAGAGATGCAGGAGGAGGTTCATGTGACCGACGAAGAGGTGATGACCTATCTCGTCGAACACGCTAGGGAATTCGGCAGGGCCTATGAGGTGAATATCAGGGAGGTGCTTGCCGACAGCCTCACAACTGTGCTCCACGCTCTGGAGCGTGCAAACAGCGGTGAAGCGTTTGATGGTGTCGCGCGTGAGCTTTCACGGCGCGAGGCATGGCGCCTCCGGGGAGGGGAGTCAGGGTTCTTCCGTGTCGATTCGCTGCCGGAATTGGGAGTCGCTGCACTCTGGACTGACTCCGGAGCGTACGGCGGTCCTCTGCGGCTCCGCGAAGGATACAGCGTCTTCCAGGTACTGGACAAGCGCCTTGCGCGACAGGACAGCGTGCCTCCTCCGGATTCCATCAAAGACGTCAGCAGACGCATCGTCCGTGCCGTCCGGCAGCAGGAAGTCCTGAGGCAGGCAGTTGGCAAGCTCGCGCAACGGACGGGCGTGCGTATCTTTGAGGATCGCCTGAAGGCGTTGCAGGTGAATCCCTCGAACATGGTGACGCGACGATTCATTGGTTTCGGCGGTGTAATCACAGCAGTTCCTTCCATCTACCCCTTATGGCAATGGGAGAGCACCGAGCCGGCAGATCAAGTCCCATGACGGGATTTTTCTCCCGGAGAGGAGCGTGCGGTCGTGCGCCTGAACGGGATGTGCCGTCCCGCGGAGGAACACGTTATCGTGCGCGTGAACGGGATAAACCGTTCCGGGGAGAAATCCGTGATCAGGCGCGTGAACGGGATGAATCGTTCCGGAGAGAAACGCGTGATCAGGCGCGTGAACGGGACAAACCGTGCGCGCAACGAACGGCACCGATGGCACTATGTCGGGCTGTCGTCCTCTGTTTGTTCTTCCCGCTGCAGGCAATCCCTGCGCCTCCACTCCCACAGTCGGGTGTTACCATAACGATTCTCTTCACGCACGACCTTCATTCGAACGTGTTGCCGCATAACGTGCACGCAGATCGCGGGAGCGTGCGTCAGCTCGGCGGCTTTGCAAGGCTCTCCACAGCGATCCAGCGCGAGAAATCCGGGAATCCCGGCGGGACCCTGGTATGTGACGGTGGCGATTTCAGCATGGGGACACTCTTTCACACGCTGTTTACGCGCGAAGCGGTGGAACTGAGACTGATGGGGATGATGGGGTACGATGTGGGGACTCTTGGCAACCATGAATTTGATTTCGCGCTCGATGGTCTTGCGCAGTCCCTGGAGGCCGCGCGGAGTTCCGGCGATCCCACCATACCGCTGGTGCAGTCCAATCTCGATCTTCCATCGGGCCATCCGGACTCCGACCGCCTACGCGCAGAGTTTGCCGCATACGGTGTTCGTCCGTACAGAGTCTTCGAGCGGGCTGGAGTCAGAATCGGGGTGTTCGGGTTGATGGGGCAGGATGCCGCAGGCGATTCTCCTTTCATGGGCACGGCTTCATTTCAGGAGATGCTCCCCGCCGCGGAGCGCATGGTGGCCCACCTCCGGGAGAACGAGCGGGTGGAACTGGTTGTCTGTCTTTCGCATGCCGGGACAACAAAGGACTATGCCCGGTCGGAAGACGAGCATCTTGCCCGGGATGTGCCGGGGATCGACGTCATCGTGAGCGCACATCGGCACACAAGCCGTTGGCAGCCGCTCATGGTGGGATCCACGGCCATTGTCTCTGCCGGTGCCTATTGCGCGTCGCTCGGCGTATTGGAATTGCGCCTCTCCGGGCGTGGCGAAAAGGAGGTAACTGGGTACCGGCTCATTGCCATCGATTCCACGATTGCGGAAGATGTTCGCATTGCTGAACGCGTTCAGGGGTTCGTCCAGACCATCGACTCGACGGTTCTGCGGGGACTGGGGATGAGCTTCCACGAGTTGATCGCCTACTCGCCGTTTGCGTTTGAGACCGTAGCCTATGGGTACACGCATCCCGGTGAGCTGGGTCTCGGGAATCTGATCACAGATGCCTATCGGGCCGCCGTGCGCAACGCAGAGGGAGGGAAGGGAAGGCCCGTTGATGTCGTCATTCAGCCTCTCGGCATGATCAGGAGTTCGTTCGACAAAGGGCGCATTACCTGCAACGATGTCTTTCAGGTTGTGTCACTCGGCCGTGGACCGGACGGTTTGCCGGGATACCCGTTGATTACCCCCTACGTGACAGGCGAGGACCTGCGCTCGATTCTGGAGATCGATCCTACGCTTGCTTCGATCAAGACCGAAGCGCACCTGCAGTTCAGCGGGGTACGGTTCTCGTACAATCCCTACCGACTTCCGCTCAACCGCGTTGCGGATGCAGTGCTCGTGGACGGCTCGGGGAATGAGCGGCCGATTGTGGCGGACAGCCTGTACCGCCTCTGCGTGAACCTGTATGCGGGGATACGGATGGCGGACATCACGGACCTGAGTCACGGGTTGTTGCAGGTTCAGCCGCGCCGGGCGGACGGGACGCCTCTGTTGAATCTTGAGGAGGCGACAGTGGATGCTGATCCTGACGCGGCCGGAATACAGGAAATCAAGGAATGGGTAGCCCTTGCCCGTTACCTTCGTTCCTTCCCGACGGACAGTCTGACAGGTCTCCCTACAATCCCTCAGGCATACAACGGACGCTCCGGGAGGTTTGTGGCGGTACCCGCGTATGATCCTGTCAGCCTTCTGCGCTCTCCGAACAAGTACACTTTCACTCTGGGAGGAGTGATTATTGCGTTTCTGGGGCTCGCATGGCTTTTGGTTCGGGTCCGGCGAAGCCGGAAAACAGCCCGGAAGGGGCGTTCCAAATGAGGAACAATTCTCTAAGGCCTCGCGTTTAGCATCTGGAGCCGATTCGCGTCCTAATTCCTCATTAACCAGCATGGAGTCAAGCATGAAACAACTGGCGATCTTCGCGTTGCTTCTTGTTTTCTCGGGGGCAATCGCGCTTGCGAATGGACCCGACGAGCAGACGGGTTCCAAGGACAAGCCAAAGCTGAAATCCGTTTCGTGTGATCCGCAGTGCGGATTCAAGGTGCGCAGTCACGACGAAAACGAGATCGTTTCCATCGTCATCGAGCACTCGAAGAAACATCACAACAAGACGGTGACGGAGGCGGAGGTCAAGTCCGTTATGAAGACTGAAGATTCTTCGGACATGGGCAAGAAGATGGAAAAATCGAAGGAGAAGATGAAGGAGAAATCGAAGGAGAAGATGGACGAGAAGACGATCGAGAAGCCAAAGATGTAGCGTGGTGTGGCCATCCGCCGGGCCTGCGCTGGAAGAGGCCCGGCGTCTGTCGTTCTTTCCTGTGGTCGCCGGTTTTCAAACTCGTGAACACTCTTCCTCCCGCTGGATGGCATTGATGGAAGAGAAGTCGGGGATCCATGTCTTCCCGGTGCGGGTGTAGTAGGTTGGGAGCGTATCGGGCGTAACCGGTACGGTGGGGGCGACATCGTGGAGCGGCACCGCGGCGCCGTTGAAGAGGCGGACGGCCTGATCGACGCACCGTACTCCAACCCACTCAGGAAACATGGCGAGAGATGTTTTGAAATGCCCGCGGGTAAGGAGCAGCTCTTTATCGGTGTCACCTGCAAGCCCGAACCCTGCAAGTGCGATGTCCTCAGGTGTTCTCCCCAGCGTCAACGCTCCCTGTAACGCCCCCTGAAGTGATTCATCATCCATGCCGAAGACCACATTCACGTCCTTGTGAGCGGCGAGAACTTCTTTGGTGAGCATTTTAGCGGTTTCCACCCTTGCCTCCCCATTCACACGCGCCTTGAGTACTGTGTCCGGGATGACGCTCCGAAGGCCATCCAGGAACCCTTCGCTTCGCAGGAGGCACGGCCGGAGCAAGGGGTAGGCGACATCCAGCACGACGGCCCTGGTGACTGAATGAGAGGAGAGATAACGTCCCATCCACACGCCGGTCTTCCATCCTGCATCGTAGTCACAAATCGCTACCAGAGTGCTCATGCCGGGGACGGGATTTGCCTCGATGACAACCGGGATACCAGCCCGCTGTGTCCTCCTGAGTATCTCCTCCGTACCCGGCCCGGGAACCGGGGTCACGACAAGTGCATTCACCCCCTGCCGGATGAGCGAATCAAGCGCCTGAAGCTGTGTCTGAAGGTCGAGCTCCGCATCCAGCACCGTGCACTGTGGGATGCCGTACCGGGCAGCCCGGAGGCGCAGGTACTGTTCGACGACGCGGTACCAGACGTGGAAGGAGAAGTTCTTGATGTAGCCGAGGTGAGTTGGGACTTTGCCACGGACTTCAGGAAAGCCGGAGAAGAGAGCCGATGGGCCGGCGACGCCGGTAGTCATCCGATAGCTCCGCATGAGGTTGTGGTGGATAGCGGACGGCGCACTGTGCAGCTCAGGCGAACGTCACTTCGACGAGATGGGGAAAGTACTCTTCAAACTCCACATAGGTAATGTACACGGTTTTTCCGTCTTCCCGACTGAGTTCCGGATGTTCTTTTCCCGCGTACACCAGGGGCGGATACGGGAGCGGACGTTGGCGCACTGTTCGTACGCTCCACAACACGTGCGGAGCACTCCACGGTCCCCAGGGTGAAGGTGAGGCGCGGGCAACAATATCGCCGCTCAGGCCGAGGGAATGAACTGCGAGGAACCGGCCAAGGTGTTTGTTGAAGGAAACGGATAGCTCGTTTGGCATATCCTGGAAGACGGGGATTGCAGAAGCGCAGGAGGCGTCCCATGTGGGCTTGGCGGAGGCAAGGTATTCATATGTTTCGGGACAATCGACAGATTCGGGCCGGGTCCGTGCAATATATGCGGCCTGGTTCCCGGCCTCATCCTGGCGCGCGCCATACAGATAGAGCCATCCATCGCCGGAACCTGATAGGACGGCCGTGGCAAAATGAGGTTCGTCCTCCCTCCATAGAATGCTCGATCCGTTTCGATAGACTCTCCGGAACGACCAGTCCCGCGCGCTCCCCTCCGCCATTCCCGAACCCACAATGCGGAAGTTGACGGGAAACGGTCCGTCGGGCAGCATAGCCACCTTGATGAAAAACAGGACAACCCTCGAGTCAAGGCAGACTCCGTGAAGACACCATATGCGGTGTTTGTCGGGGTGTTCGTCTCCTTCGAGGGGGATAAGGGTACGGAGATTTCCCGTATCGTCACAGAGGTAGCGGAAGTCCTTCAGGCCACCGCTGGGATTCTGGTGGGGGAGGAGGAGGCCCGTGTTGTTGAGCATCCGCTCGATCCCTCCCTTCCCGGACATGTCAAAGGGGCCGACTGCCCGACCGCCCGGGTACCAGAGGCTTTCTCCGGGGGTTCGTTTCCCGACGAGCGTATCACCGAAATACCAGAGGGAATCGGACCCACAGGGAATCGAGTATGCGCCATCCTGACCGATCATGCGATGAGGGTTGTGCGCAAACTGCGGGCCCAGGTCGCGCGCTGAGGCAACGGCCAGCGGAACGGTCGGATCAGGCATCTCGTTTGCTCCCCCCGATGTTGATCCCCACGCCCCCGTCAATCCGGATGTACTGTCCCGTGATGAACGCTGCAGCATCGGTACACAAATAGAGGATCATGGATGCCACTTCGCCGGGTGCCGCAATTCTGCGGAGCGGGTGCATTTCGGTGCACTCGCGCAGGACGGCCTCGGGATCGGGTGAGAGATTGAGGGCATTCCGGAACATCGGCGTATCCACGGTACCCGGGCACACGGCCACGCAACGGATCTCCGGCGCGTAGTCCACGGCGATGGAGCGCGTCAGGCCGAGGAGGGCGCTTTTGCTTGTGGTGTACGCCGCAACATGACGCTGGCTGACGAAACTCTGCACGCTGGCAACATTAATGATGACTCCTGCGCCGAGCTTCTGCATCTCGGGGATAACCTCCCGTGAACACAGGAATGCCCCTTTGAGGTTCACGCCGAGGACGCGGTCCCATTCTTCCTCAGTGGTTTTCGTGACCGGCGCGTAGTGTTGTATGCCGGCGTTGTTCACGAGATAATCGATGCGGCCGAAGCGGCGCGTCGTTGCATGGATAGCGGCGGCCACATCGGAAGCGCGCGCCACATCGGCCCGGTTATACAGCACTCTCTCGCGGTGTTCTCGCTCCCCGGGGAGTCCGTCCTGCTCAATGTCCAGGACCGAGACGCTTGCTCCTTCGCGGAGAAACGCATCGACAGTTGCGGCTCCTATACCGTTCGCACCTCCTGTGACGACGGCGGTTTTTCCCTCAAGCTTCATACGTGTCACCCTGTTGTACGTGCAGCCATACACTTCCCCAAGATACGGTATTGTCCGAACATTGTCATGTCCGCAGCGGAGGTTACGGCGATGGCGGAGACGGGGTGTTCTTCCGGGTCAGGAGGAGCCAGATGCCGAGGCCCACGAACGGGATGCTGAGCAGCTGGCCCATGCTGATGGGCCATCCTGTCTCGATGGGTGTTACGGATTCCTTGAAGAATTCCAGGAGGAACCGGGAACCGAAGAGGATGATGCAGAGTCTTCCCAGAAGGGCGCCGTGTGGGAGACGGGAACCGTGCTGCCGCCAGATCAGGAAGAGGTAGATAGCCAATGCCAGACAGACCGCGGCCTCATACAATTGTACGGGGTGCCGGGCGACAGCCAGGGCAAAGAGAGTCACGCCCGCCGCATCGCCGGACTGAATGCGGGGGGGATCCGCAAACTCCAGATCGCTCACGTGGGGCCGGGCGATGGGGCTCGCTTTCCAAGCGCTGTGCATGGTATTATAGAGCAGCAACCGGCTTTGTGCGGTCTGGACGGCCTCCGGCGGAAACAACACCTCGATGCGGACAGGGACAGTCCCCGGGAGCAGGGATCCAGGTGAACCGGCTTGATGCGCTTCCATGGATAGGGCGGGAACGCCGGAACCTCTGATCACATCGTGCAAGGGGGAGAGGAACACCACTCCATAGCGGGCACCGGTCGGAGTGCCAATAATCTCTGCGTTGATGAAGTTGCCCACCCGGACCAGCGCGCCGACGAGCGCAGCGACGATGGCTATACGATCCACCAACCAGAGGAACGGTTGATTCCGCTTCCGGCGCGAGAAGATGAAGCATGCTGCAAGGAGTCCCGCGGTCGCTCCGTGACTGGCAAGTCCCCCTTCCCAGATTTTCAGAATGGCAATCGGATTCCGCATGTAGAACTGCGGATCATAGAAAAGGCAATGGCCGAGCCGTGCGCCGACCACGGTCCCGATGATGAGGTAGATCAACAGCGCATCGAGATCCCTTCCGGGTTTCCCCTCCTCGCGGTACATGAAAATTACGAGTCGCTGCGCCAGGAGAAAGCCCAGAGCGAAGAGGATCCCGTACCAGCCCACGACAAAGTCTCCCACCACGAATGCCACGGGATTCGGGTTCCAGAGCCAGTACATGTGCGCCTTTCAGGTTGCGGGAGAATTCCAGGGAAAGCGCTGTCCGATGCCCTTGCGGACATAGACCAGGATGAGCTTGCAGGGCCGGCTTCCCTTGTTGACAAGCCGGATATTTCGTGCGGCTGCGGGAATAATCATGGACTCCAGATACGCCAGGTCGTAGCTGCTCCCGTTCGCGGCGATCACTGACACGCGTTCTCCTTCCACGAGGTTAACGGCGAAGCCGCGGTCCTCCGTCGCAAAGGCACATTCCCGGGTGAATTCCAGGCGATGGATATTATAGAAGAACTCAGGTCTATCCATAAGCACGTACTCTTTCCATCCCGGTCCTTCGCGCAGGAGTCTGGGTTTCGCGAGCAGGTGTTCTTTCACCCAGGCGGGGCGCCGTTCAAAGCGGATATTCTCGAACGCCCTGTTCACATTGATCGGGCGAAGGTTCCCATTCAGGTCCTTGCGTAGATAGTCATAGATCTTGAACGTAAAGATGTAGGTCGTGGCGCTGATCTCCAGCACCAGGTTGTTGCGGCCGCTGCAATGCACCGTACCGTTCGGAATCAGAAAGAGGTCATGGGGCTTGCTCGGTTCGCTGTGCACATACCGCTCGATGTCCACCTCCACGCCGCGTTCCTCGGATTCCCGCAACGCCGTCTTGAACTGGCCGGGGTCGCACGAATCCGTGACGCCGATAAACACGCGCGCGTCGGGCTTCGCATTGACAATGTAATACGTTTCGTCCTGGGTGTAGGTCTCTCCGAATTCCCTGCGGATGTAACTTGGACGGGGGTGACACTGGGTGGAAAGGTTTCCGCCGTCGATGGTGTCCAGGTAATCAAGCCGTATAGGCCATTCGTACACGAACTGGCGGGCTGCTTCCTCGCCCAGCACTCTGCGGTGCTGGCTGTACATGAGGAAATCAAAGGAGAATTCCAGCCGGATTCCATCCCGTTCGAGCGTGATGCCGTTTTCGGGGACGATGACTTCGAACGACCAGGCATAGTTCGGCTGGCCTGGATCCAGGCCCATATGTCCCTTCATGAACTGGCCTCCCCAGGGTCCCGGGAAGAACCAGGGACGGACGCGGAAGGGGGATTCTCCCAATTCCTGCAGGGTCGCGCGGAACATCGCGCCATCGAGTGCTCTCGGCTGCGCTGCATTCTGAGCATCAATCAGAAGATCGATATCGGGAAGCAACCGACGTTTGAGCCGGTTGAGCATCGGCCAATCGGCAAAGTATGAGCGCTTGTAGAAGTCGCCGAAAGCAAGCTGCTCCGGCTCGCCGAGGTTCAACACCGGGCGTTTGCGTGCCTGTTCCTGCAGAATATCCTTGGGGATGTCGAGATACCAGAGCTCATCCCAGAGCTCCAGCAGGCCGGCGCAGCATCCGCTGACGATCGACAGGCCTCCGGCGGCTTCGGAGCGGGCGAAGGACACGGCGGTGCGGAGCCGGGCAACCGCTTCCGGATCAAACAGGTGGTCCGGGCCGAAGGGATAGAGCCGGCCGAACAATGGATCTTCGCCACCGAGAAACGGAGAGAGATGTTCACGGATGGCCTCCGGTGACTTCAGGCAGTCTTCCATGGCGTGCCACGCCGCGGTGATTCCCAGGTGTTGCAGGGAGGAAGACAGCCCGGCTCTGAATGCGCTCCACTGAACCCCGTTGAAACCGTCTATGATCAGCACGCGGACACCGTTCTTCATGGCCGCCTGGACACGTCGCGCCAGCGCCTCATAGCCATTGTCGATGAGCGCATGCTTCAGGGGGAAGACCGGAAGAGGATTATAGGGTCCGCGAGGGTACTCCTTCATGTCAGCTGGCAGTGGAGCGATAAACGGGTCCGGAGAGTGCATAGTGCTGAGCGTGACTCCTTTATATGTGTTCAAGACGGTGATGGAATGCCATCCCGGTGGCGGCTGCGGTATCGCCAAGGGAAGCCGGAACAATCTTCACCATGCCGCGCGGAAACGTCCACGCGCGCTGGTGCACAAGTGCCGTGAGAGGAGGCAGGAGTACGTCGGCGCTCTTCATAACTCCGCCACCCAGGACAACGACATCGGGAGCATACGCGTGGATGATGTTCACGATGCCGGTTGCGAGGTCCTCCACCATGGCGTCACAGGTTTCCCCATAGCGGGCAAGACCGTCCCGCACGCCAAGGAAGAATTGCTCCAGCACGTCGCCGGGGTGGTGTTGAAGTTCCGGGTGGGCTTCGCGCACGCGTTGACGCAAAGCGGTCGCCGAACAGTACAATTCCAGACATCCCCGCTGCCCGCAGGGACAGATCGGCCCGTTGCGGTCGATGCTAAGATGTCCTCCCAACAGTCCCCCATATTGATCAGTTCCAGTATATGGCACACCGTGCGATACGACGGCACAGCCAATTCCTGTGCCTAGGGTCATGCATGCCATGGTTCGGGAGCCCCTTCCCGCTCCGAACAGCCATTCCCCCCAGGCATACGCCCGGGCGTCGTTGTCCACGGCGAAGGGAATCCCGAGGGATGCACTGAAGAAGTCGCGGAGGGGGACTGAGGCGAGCAGTGAACCAGCTCCGATATCCTCCCGGACCGTTCCGGATTCGAGGTCCACCAGACCTTTGATAGCGAGCCCCCCGGCAACCACACGATGGCCGCACATGATTTCCCTGGCCAGATCCAGGAGCGCCGTGAGCAGAGGACCCGACGCGACGAGCTGCTGCAGAGGCGTTGTCTTAAAGGCAGTGGCGTGTCCGTTTTCATCAAACAACCCCGCCTTGAGATTTGTCCCCCCGAAATCCATTCCGAATCGCAACATCATTTCTTCTGTGGACCTTTCTCGGGCCGGATTGCCGGTTCAAGTTCAAGAGAGAGCGTGCGGATAGCAAAGGGCGTGAAGGACAGCGTCAGTTCCTCTTCGGTATGGGCAAGCGTTGGGAGGTCTCCGGTGCCTGCATGAGTCTCATCGGGTTCTTCGGTCATGAGTGCGCTCTGGCACGAACGAATGCGTATGCCCGGGAAGCTCACCTGCGCCGTTGAGGGGGTTCCTGTCACCTCCCGAAGTCGCAGGATCCACCTCTTGCCGGATTCGGCTGGCTTGAACGTCAGCACTTCAATGGTATCCGGTGTGAGGGAGATAAACCGGCGTAGCTCCCCCGGTTTTCCAGCATCGATATTGCCCGACGCGAATGTGAGTAGCGGGGCGGTCTGTTGTGCGGCGCGGCGGTGCGCTTCAGCGCGGAATGCGAAATCCGGCTCCCCGGAGGATTCCACCGGCAACACACAGATATCATAGCGAAACGTGAAGTCCCGATCTCGCGTGTAGGGCGACTCGTCGGGGCCGCCCCAATTCCGGAGTGTCAGTGCCCGGAAGAAGAGGGCAGACGGATCGGGATCGGCTTGCACTTTGTACTTGTGAAGCCCAACGGAGCCGATATCCAGCAAGGGTGTATCATGCACGACCACAAGGATGCCGCTTTGTCGGCCATGCAGGGCGCACCAGCGTTGCACGGCCACAAAGTCCAGGCATGTTCCGGGAAGCTGATCTCCGGGTGG
>JADLEA010000308.1 GCA_020846365.1 Bacteroidota bacterium | reverse complement strand
GCCGGCGCAGGATGGTTTCGATAGACCCGCGCATCTCGGGCGTAAGCACGATCCGGAATGCCGCCTCAGCTTCCGGAGAATCCTGCAACGCCGACAGAGCTTTCAGAGCCGGCAGCGAAACACTCATCTCACCGGCTCCCCGGTCTGCGCACGCGGAACAGAGGACTCCGTGCATGCCGATACGAAACGTGCCGCCTTCACTTCGCCCTTTGAACTCCTCAATGGGGCCTTCGCACTGCACGCAACGGCGCAACTCGGGTCGAAAGCCGAGGATTCCCAGCAGGCGGACCTCAAAGTAGTATAACGCATTTTCGGGGAAGCGGGTTGCATTGCTGAGGGCTTCCAGAGTCCCTGCCACAAGCTCATAGACTTCCGGATGAGCTTCGTCGGGGGCAACGGCCAGGTTCGCAAGTTCCACAACCGCCATTCCCGCAGCCATCCGCTTCAAATCCTCCGAGAGCCCCTTGAAAGCCCGGACTGAATCGCACTGCGACAGGAGCTGGAGTTCCCTGCCCGGTCTGCGGTAGATGACCGCTCTCACGCAGTTCATCGGCTCCAGCGCCGATCCGCCTCCCCGGGGCTTATTCCTTACGCCTTTGGCGATGACAGACATCTTGCCATAGTCGCGCGTCAACAGCGTCGCAATCATGCTGGATTCGCGATACTTCATGGTCTTAAGAACAATGGAGTCACTTTTAACAATCATGACAATTCCAGTGTCCGCGCAATGGCCGCAGCATAGGGCTGACGGAAGATTTCCTTTTCTGTAACAATTGCCGTGATGAGTTCGTTCGGTGTAACATCGAACGCAGGGGCGTACACGCCGATCCCTTCGGGTGCAACGCGCACCCCTGCAAAATGGGTCACTTCTCCGGGAGTGCGTTCTTCTATGGGAATCGCTAAGCCGTCTGAGGCCTCCCGGTCGAGGGTCGAGGTGGGTGCTGCCACATAGAACGGAACGTTGTGTCTGTTAGCCAGAACGGCCAGGGGGTACGTGCCAACCTTGTTCGCGGCGTCGCCGTTGGCTGCAATGCGGTCGGCGCCAACGATCACTGCCTGGACTTTTCCTTCGCGTAAGACTGAAGCCGCGGTGCCATCGGTGATCAGGACGACGGGTATCCCTGCCTTCTGAAGCTCCCAGGCGGTCAACCGGGAGCCCTGGAGCAGAGGCCGGGTTTCATCGGCAAAAACCCGGACGACTTTTCCCTGCCGTGCGGCGGTGGTGATCACGCTCAGCGCCGTACCGCTTCCTGCGGTTGCGAGGGCTCCGGCATTGCAGTGGGTAAGAAGCGAGACGCCGTTCCCGAGGAGCGACGCCCCGAGTTCTCCGATCCTGTCACACGCCCGGATATCTTCCTCCTGTATCGCTTTGGCCTCGGCTTCGAGCAATTGGAGGAGCCGGTCGTCGCTGGCTTGCGGGTTCCTTTCAGCGATCATGTTCATCCGATGGAGCGCGTTGAAGAGGTTCACCGCAGTGGGGCGCGTGCTGCCGATGGATTTCACGGCTTCATGTACGCGCTGGCGAATCGAGACCGGCCCGTGTGAATCCTTCCCTTTCACTGCCAGAACCACCCCGAAGGCCGCTGCCACGCCGATGGCAGGGGCTCCACGGATGGCGAGCGAGCGTATGGCGTCTTCCACGACACGTACGTCGTCGGTATCGACAAAACGCTCCTCGTGAGGGAGGAGCGTCTGATCAATGAACCTTATGTGGCCGTCAATCCAGTCAACAGCTCTCATGAGCCTGGTTAGTCCTCATCGAACCGTGAGAGTTCCCTGAATTCCCTGAACCTGTCCTGTATCCGCAGGTAGGTCAGATCGGCCAACCCTTCCACGCCGAACTTCTCGACGCAGAACGATGCAAGGGCACTGCCGTAAATGACCGCGCGCTTCAGGTTTTCTTCCGACATGTCTTCGGTGCGCGCCAGCCAACCGATGAAGCCCCCGGCGAAGGAGTCTCCCGCTCCGGTAGGATCGAAAATGTTTTCCATGGGATAGGCAGGCGCGGAAAACGCCACCGAATCGGTGAGCAGTAGTGCCCCGTGCTCCCCTTTCTTGATGATCACGACCGAGGGGCCCATGGTGCGAATCACCTTTGCGGATTTGATCAGGTTCGGCTCTCCGGAAAGCAGCCGGGCTTCCGAGTCGTTGAGGATCAGGACGTTGATCATCTTCAGGGTTTTCAGCAGCTCATCCCGCTTCCCGTTGATCCAGTAATTCATGGTGTCGCAGACCACGATGCGCGGGTTGTCCATTTGCTGGAGAACTTTGCGTTGCAGGACAGGGTCGATATTTCCAAGACAGACCGTCCGGATTTTCCGATGGCGCTCGGGGATCTTGGGGTCGAAGTGTTCGAAGACATTCAGGTCGGTCGAAAGCGTGTCCCGCATGTTGAGGTCGTAATGGTATCGTCCCGACCAGCGGAACGTCTTCCCGTCAGCGATGATCTCGAGACCTTCAAGGTCGATATTCCGCTCTTCGAGGAATGCCATTCCCTTGCGGGGAAAATCTCCGCCCACCACGCCGACGAGGCGGATGGGACTTACGAAGTAGCTGGCCGCAGCGGAGATGTACGTGGCGGATCCTCCAACGGCGTCTTTTACGGACCCGAATGGTGTTTCAATCGTATCGAGGGCAACGGAACCGACAACGAGCACGCTCACGGGGACTCCTGTCCTGGGATGACTGACGGGCACTCACACGCAACAGCTAAAGGTAAGGAATGGCCTTTTGAGTTTCAAGAAACATCAATTTTCAGACGGTATGCCGCTTCTTCGCCTCGAACGATGTACTGGTCCACGAGACCGATTGCCGCGCGGTGACTTGGCCATACAAGGCGGGATTGAGCGCTTTGCGGGGGAAGCCAATCGAAGGAGGTGTGCTCCCCGGAGAGGATAGGATTGGTACCGTTTCTTACCTGGACAGCAAAGACAGGGCACAGGTTGATTGCGTTGTTGCGGACATCGAAAAACGTCGTGAGTTGCGGGAGGGACCAGAGGTGTTCCGGCGTGAAACCGGTTTCTTCTTTGAGTTCTCTGAGCGCGGTTTCCACCGCCCGCTCCCCCTCTTCCACCATGCCCGTGATAATCTGCCACATCCCGGGGTGCAGCCGTTCGTCCGGTGAGCGCCGCAGGACGAGATATTCGATCCGGTCGGCATTGAACCGGAAGACACAGACTTCAATGATCTTGCTGACGATAGGAATCATTGGGGATCCGTTACATTGGCAGGGGGTCCCACAGCAGCGCGGATGGCCTCCGCCGTCAGGTCAGCGCCAATTTCCGCAACCGGTTCATACTCGCATTGGACAGGGCCTGAGGCGAGCACGAAGACGATGTCGCCGTCGTGGGAGGTGTGGACAGGTTTGACTGCTCTGGCCATACCATCATGACCGCGTGCGGCCATGCGGTTCGCGTCCACCTTTGAGAGTTTCGCGTTCGTGAGAAGTGCGACAAGCGTAGTGTTGCCCAGCGCATTGTTGGCAGTCAAGGGAGGTCGTTCGAGTCTGTAGTGGGTTTCATCCGCAGCCCACCGGTTTCTCATCCCCTTTGCTCCGGCAACGATGCCACCTTGCTTATCGAGCACATCGCCCACTGCGTTCACCGCCGCAACCGCAACGACAACAACATCGCCGAGCCGGTCGGCAGCGGCCCCGAATCCGCCCGGCATGGATCGTTCCAGACCCATCCATTTTCCCACAGACGCCCCGGTGCCCACTCCGACTCTGCCGCTCTCGACGCTTGCCTGTGCCGTGGAGCATGCGGTATAACCCGAATCAGCGGTTGGGCGGACAGCTGAGGAGCCCACGTTGAGGTCGAAGATCACCGCCGAAGGGACAATCGGCACTCGCGCCCAGGGTGTGGCGTAGCCGATATCATGTTCTTCCAGAAAGCGCATGACGCCATCGGCTGCAGCGAGTCCGAATGCGCTGCCGCCGGTAAGGAGGACGGCGTGGACTTCCTGCATGCTCTTCTCGCTTGCGAGCAGGGCAAGCTCCCGGCTGCCGGGGGAATTGCCGCGGATGTCGCATCCGCCGACTGTGGAAGCGGGACAGAGTATAACCGAGCATCCCGTTCGGGCGGCGGGATCGCTCCAATGGCCGACGCGAAAGCCGGGTGGGAGCTGGATCATCGCATCACCGGGAGGTGTTCGTCCATTTTGCGGTGCAGGCCGGAGAGGAGTATACCGCAGGCAACACCGACATTAAGCGATTCTGCGCTTCCGTAGCGGCGGATTGCAACGCGCACATCTGTCAGTTTGCGGACGGCATCGGAGAGGCCCCAGGCCTCATTGCCGAGTATGATGATCGAGCGTTGGGCGAAGCGCACCTTGTCGAAGTGGGTTTCCCCTTCAGTGTCTGCGCCATAGATGGTATAGCCCAGTTCGCGGGCATGTGAGAGAGCGGCGAGAAGATCCACGTCATGGACGATGGGAAGGTGGAACACGCTCCCCATGGTGCTGCGGATGACTTTCGGGTTGTAGAGGTCCACACTCTGTCTTCCCAGCAGGACCGCCTGCACGCCAAACCAATCTGCCGACCGGATGATCGAGCCCAGGTTGCCCGGATCTCCGATGACGTCCAGAGCCACTATCACAGAGTCGCCGGAAGTCGCACGAAGCACATCGTTCAGGACCGGGTGTTGCTGGCGGACCACAGCGAGGAGTCCCTGGGCGTTGACGGTATCGGACACGCTCTCCATTTCGCGGGCGGAGATCTGAAGGATCGGACACGCGCGTTCTCGGGCAATTTCGAGGAGCGACGTGACTGCAGGATCCGTTGCGGCTTCTTCGGTATGATAGCATTCCAGGAGTGCGAACCGTGACTGGAGAGCTTCTTTGACGAGTCGGACGCCATCCACGACGAAGGTGTCGGTTTCGTCGCGTCCTTTTTTCTTGTTGAGTTCACGGAGGCGTTTGAGGTCGGCCCTGGTGACCGCATTTTCGGGTGCGATCTGTTGCTGGTGTCTGGTGGGAGTCGGCGGGATTGCCTCCTGTCGAGGATATCTGGCGACACTTGGTGGAATCGTCGCATGTCGAAATTTTTTGCCGGCAACCGGGGGAATTCCGCTCTCTCGAGAGTTTTTGTTGAAACCCTGTGGCTTCACTCCTTGTCGAGAATCTCTGGTGAAACCTGGCGGCCTCGCTCCCTGTCGAGAATCTCTGGTGAGGCCTGGCGGAATTGCTCCTTGTCGAAGATTTCTGGTGACACCTGGCGGCTTTCCTCCCTGTCGAGGATATCTGGTGACACCTTGCGGCTTTGCTCCCCGTCGAGGATCCGTGGTAGTCGTGTGACGCTTACTTTTGTGGTACGGTCTGCCGGCGCTCATGAGATGGAATTCGTGGTCGATGGGTGGTGGTTTGGCACAGTATACCGATACGGGTGGGGAAATGCAAACCCAGGAACAAACAGAACTACTAAGGCACATCGACAACAGATGTCCTGAAGTTGTCGTATGATCAATCCCAAGGAACCGGATTTCAGCGCCACTCCTCCCTCCTCACCCTCTTCCCATCGCTCACCATCATCACCGCCCCTTCCTCGTCCGTCCGGAGCACGACAATTCCCCTCTCACGCAATCGGCGAAGTACCAAGGGCGACGGATGCCCGAACTTGTTGTGACGCCCCACCGAAATGATCGCGTAGGCGGGCCGAATGACATCCAACCACCCGCCCGTGGTGGCCGCCCGACTGCCATGATGACCCACCTTCAAAACTGTCGACCTTAACCCCTCTCCAAACACCCCGATCATACGCGACTCCTCGAAGTGCTCGGCATCAGCCGCAAAGATGAACGCCGTCTCCCCGTAGACCAGTCGGATAACCACAGACAATCGATTCAAATCGCGGCCAGGATTTTCCACCGTATCGATACGAGCAACCGCATTCAAAACCTGCAAACGGCAATCCTCCTTCCACGCAATCAATGTCCCCGGCTGTGCAGTCGCGTGCGTGATCAACTGCTTCACACCGATGGACCGTCTGACCAACGGCAATCCCCCACTGTGATCGTCGTGCGGGTGCGTGATCACGACCAAATCCAGCTCTTCAATCCCCCGCCGCTTGAGGAACGGCACAAGCCCGCTGCGTTCGTCAAACGGGACCGGCCCGGTGTCTATCATTGCAGTCCTGCCGTCCGGATGCTCCAGGAGGATCGCATCCCCCTGACCGACGTC
>JADLEA010000307.1 GCA_020846365.1 Bacteroidota bacterium | reverse complement strand
GACGAAATCCTTGCCCGGCTTGACCGGGATGTGGATGTGATACTGGCCAAACGGCGCTGGTTACAATTTGATGAATAAGCAACGTCCATACGCCCTGGTGGTGTTTCTGGGACCGGCGCTCGCGGCGATAGGGCTGTTCTTTTTTCTGCCGGTCCTTGCGGCGCTGGCGCTGAGCTTCACCGATTTCGACATCTACGCTCTCGGCAATCTCTCCGTCGCGCGGTTCGTGGGGCTGCGCAACTATCTGCAGATTGTCGAGGATCCACTCTTCTGGAAGGCGTTGAAGAACACTCTCTACTTCCTGCTGGCAGGCGGTCCTCTCTCCATCGCTGTCTCCCTTGGCGCGGCTCTCCTGCTGAACGCACGAATGGTCCGGTGGAAACCGCTCTTCCGGTTCGCCTTCTTCGCGCCCGTCGTGACAACGCTCGTGGCTGTGGCCGTGGTGTGGCGTTATGTCTACCATCCCCGCTTCGGGCTGTTGAACTACGCTCTCGGATTCGCCGGTATTGATCCTGTGGACTGGCTCGGAGATCCGAACTGGGCGATGCCGGCGATGATCCTCCTTGCGGTGTGGAAAAATTTTGGCTACAACATGATCATTTTCATTGCAGGTCTGCAGAACATCCCGGCCTCCCTCTATGAAGCCGCGAGCATTGATGGCGCCGGCGCCTGGCAGCGTTTCCGGAAGATCACCTTACCGCTCCTGGCTCCGACCACCCTGTTTATTACCATCATCACGATGATCGGGTATTTCCAGTTCTTCGCGGAGCCGTATGTCATGACGCAGGGAGGGCCGTTGAACAGCACGCTCAGCATCGTCCTGCTCATGTACCAGCAGGGATTCCGCTGGTGGAGCATGGGCTACGCGGCCGCGATTGCCTTCATTCTCTTTCTCCTTATTCTTCTCGGCTCGCTCGTGCAATCGAAGTTGCGGCAGAAGGGAATTGAATGATGCGGGCAGTAAAGGCCATAGGGCTGCACGGAGTGTTGGCGGTCCTGGCCGTCGTCACGATGGCCCCGCTGCTCTGGATGGTCGCTGCTTCGTTCATGGCGTCGGGAGAAGCGAGCACGTTCCCCCCGCCGTTCATTCCTGCCCACCCGACCGTCCAACAATACGTGGATCTGTTCACGCGCCTGGATATCACACACTACGTGGTGAACAGCGCACTGCTCGCGCTGAGCGTCACCGCGATCTCGCTGCTGGTGAACTCCATGGCCGGGTATGCCTTTGCCAAATACCGTTTTGCGGGGCGCGATCGGTTGTTCAGACTCCTCATCGCCTCCATGGTCATCCCCGCCCAGGTCACCATGCTCCCGCTCTTCCTGATGCTCAACAAGCTGGGGTTGGTGAACACGTACTTCGGCATTCTCATCCCTGGCATGGCGAGCATCTTCGGCATCTTCCTCATCCGGCAGTATGTACAGTCGATTCCGGACAGCCTGATAGAGGCCGCAAGGATGGACGGTGCGGGGGACTTCCGCATCTACTGGTCGCTTATCCTACCCCTCTGCAAACCCATTCTCACGACGCTGGCCATCTTCACCTTTATGGGCACCTGGAATGACTTCCTGTGGCCGTTGATCATCATGACTGACGATGCGATGTATACGCTCCCGGTTGCACTCGCGGGCCTGTCAGGTGAACATGTGCAGGACACCGAGCTCATGATGGCCGGCTCGGTCATGACCATCCTCCCGGTGATGCTCGTCTTCCTCGCGCTGCAGAAGTACTACATCAACGGGATCATGGCTGGTGGAGTGAAGGAGTAGTGTGAAACGGTGGCAAGACCGGACCTGGAGGAGATCAGGCGCTACGGCTTCTTTCCGGTCAGTTCGGCGTGTCGGCCGAGGTGCGCATTGGCGGCGGCTGTGTCCCTGATGACGTTGAGGTAGATCTGAGATAACTCCAGGTGCACAGGGGCATATGTGGAATCCTCCTGAATGATCTTCCTGTACACTGCAATCGCGCTGTCCGTGTCGTTCCGCATGACCAGGAGTCGTCCCAGTGCCCGTCTGGCTTCCCATGAATCGGGCTGAAGTGTGAGCGCCGCGTTAATCTCGCGTTCTGCTTCCGCAGTCTTGCCAAGTGCAAGATACGCGCGGGAAATGGCTGCACGCGCACGTGCGGAACGTGGATCGATGCGGAGGGATGCTTCCAACAAAGGACCGGCGCGGTGGACCTGCCCGGCGGCCAGCAGGTGTAACCCCTGGGCCGTCAGCCGGCTTGCATTCTGAGGTGTGAATCGCGAGCGGTGCGGGTCAAATGCGAAGACTTCCATAATCTCAGGACTCTGTTCATCGGTCTGGAACAACGGATTCTGGTTTGCCAGTTCAAACCAGTTTCGGAGGACCGCAAGATGCGTCACATGGTGCCGTCGCAGGAAGCCGGCAAGACCCTCGAAGCTCCCGATGTTCTCGATCATGTCAGGCGACACCAACCCCACCATATCGACCACCCGTCGGCCCGAATAGTAGGCAATGGCGCCGATGTCGTGAGTTCCGATCACGGCATCCTGCGGAAGATTGTCCCGCAACCATAGGGCGGTTCTCACCTGCCTGTCGCCAATGTACTTGCAGTAATCTGCGTACAATGCGCTCCTCTCCCAACCCGCAAGGACAAACTGTGCGACCAGAAGCAGAGAGATTCCCGCTGTCACAGCAGTACGGATGTGGAGCAACCGCAGTGGAGCAATGATCCTCTCCCCCTCCGTTACGGCTACCTCGATGCCGCGGATGCCCAGGAGGATCACAAAGGGGAGGAGAGGCATCAGGTATCTCCCCTCCTGGTAGAGGAACGGGAGTTGCTGCCAGAATGCAGCGAACAAGCCAACGCACCAGAGAACCGGGACGAGGTAGTCCTGCCGCGCTCTTGTCACGATTCTTTTCAACACGTCCAGGAGGGCGATAGCCACAAGGATGGCGAGTACGGGCATATGTCCGGAGGCAAGCCAGCGGAACACCTCAGCCGGGAAGCCGGCTCCCCCCGTGCCGTAATAGCGGGTTTTCGCCGCATAGGTGTTCGGCAGCAGAGATCCCGACAGGGTGAGGTTGAACACCGCATAGGCGGCGCAGAGGAGACCTGCAACGAGGAGCGCAGAATACAACCACCGCTGCCCGGGCTGAGTCTCTGGGTGGAGCCCCTTTTGCGGCCGCTCGCGACGGGCCCACTTCTTGTGATACGCGGTATCAATTGCGAGCACAAAGAAGAAGAGAATGGCCTCCGGTCGAGTCCAGAGCAGAAGCCCTGCTGTGAGGCCCAGCCAGCGGCCGGAGCGAATGCGGTAAAGATGCCAGGTGAGCAAGAGCAGGAAGATGAAGAGCGTGGTTTCCATGCCGGAAAGCGCACCCCACTGAAGCCGCGGCTCGAACATGAAGAGGGCGATGCCGGCTGCGAACAGGACCGGTTGATGTTTGAGGAGACCTTGCGTGATCCGTGAAAGCACGAACCCTGCGGCGGCGAAGAACGCAATGCCGAGGAGGTAGCTGAGCACCATTTCGTCCGAGGTGAGGAAGAATCCGGCAGCAAGAAGAAGCGTGTAGAGAGGAGAAGTTGAACCGGACGTTACCATCTCACGCCCGAAGTACGAGAAGCTCCCGACCTCGCGTAAGGTGCGCGCAAACTGGAGGTGAATCCATGGATCATCGAGAGGAAAACCGAAGGTCCCGTTTGTGCGAAAAGCCGACCAGCAGACCCACACGCACGCCATGATGCCCGCCAGAAGTGCGACGGTCACTGCAATACCGTGGATTTTCGGAGATGAGCTGCGAAGCATGCTGCGTATCAGAGCGGGGGAGTCGTAGTGAATGGGCTGCAACGCATGATACGCAAAGGAACGACGAATTTCAACGACGGTCGGAATCACGCACGCGACGGGTCCACGGCGGTTTTGCGAGTGGCGGCACAATACGCGGCCGTATCACCGTGTTGGCGGCATTACTGCAATGGCCGTATTGCTATCCGGCCGGATTGACAATTCCATGACCTGTCCCTACATTGCCTTGAACCGTGCGCCTGCATCTCTCTTTGCCGTTGCCGCGGACGCATCCCAGCAGATCAGACCGGAAGGTACTCTCCATGCAGAAACTCCTGTTGCCGCTTCTGTTGTTCTCGTTGGT
Source organism: Bacteroidota bacterium (assembly GCA_020846365.1). Lineage (GTDB taxonomy): Bacteria > Bacteroidota > Ignavibacteria > UBA10030 > UBA6906 > JAGDMK01. The sequence goes on along the minus strand of JADLEA010000307.1, from coordinate 468 downwards.
CCATTCCTCCATCACCGCGCAACCCTCGACGCGTCCACGCCTCAGGGATCTCGGCGTCGAAGTCGGAGTCTTCAAGACCGGAAATCAAAACGCGATCACGGACGTTCAGGAGGTTCGTGTCGGTCACACCACGCTGACGATCGGAGATAGCGTCCGGACGGGAGTGACAGCAGTACTTCCTCATGGCAGGAATCTCTTCCTGCACAAGGTGCCTGCCGCTATGTATGTGGGGAACGGGTTTGGGAAGCTCCTGGGTTTCACGCAGGTTCAGGAGCTCGGACAGATCGAAACGCCCATCGTCCTTACCAATACCCTCAGTTCGTGGGATGCGGCGAACGGGATCGTGGACTACATGCTTTCCCTGCCGGGAAATGAACACGTGCGTTCCATCAATCCTGTCGTGGGAGAAACCAATGATGCGTCCCTCAACGATATCAGGGGAAGACATGTTCGGCGTGAGCACGTTGT
>JADLEA010000306.1 GCA_020846365.1 Bacteroidota bacterium | reverse complement strand
TGGTCTTTCCGGAAAGAGAAATCCCCGCAATCTGGAAGTTGCTGATACCGGAGAGCTTGAACGAGCAACGGGAGAGGTTAGTCACTGCCTGACCGATCTCCTTCATGACGTTGCAGGAGGAGAACACCAAGGATGCCATCAGGATGGCAACCGGGAAGCTTCGAGCGATATGCCGTTTCATTGTGAAGGTCTCCAGGATGAATGAAACATCTCTGCAGCCGGAGGATGTTGCACCGTGTAGGATCATATGAGTCGGGAGGAAGTTCCCGATAGGTCCGTCCCTGCTATCCGTTCAACGCTGATGCGTGGATGGTCTCAAGCGCATGCACAAGGGCGTTGTTTTGCTCGGGGGTGCCGATGGTCATGCGCACGCAATGGGGGAGTCCGAAGGCCTTCAACGGCCGGACGATGATGCCGCAATGGAGAAGCTGACTGTAGAGCCGGTCGACAGCTTCCTCGTTGTCAAGAACGATGCAGAAGAAGTTGGCCTCGGTGGGGATGGCCGTAAGTCCAAGTCCCGCGAACGCAGAGCCGAGAAAGCTCTTGCCGGCGGCATTGACCGCCAGCGAGCGATGGAGGAATTCCGCATCCGCCAGGGCGCCGATACCCGCCGCCTGGGCGAGTGTGCTGGGTTCGAAAGGCAGTTTCACCTTCAACAGGTTTCTGATCAACAGGTCGTGGGCAAACCCGTACCCGATGCGTACGCCCGCGAGGCCGTAGACCTTGGAAAAGGTGCGCAACGTGATGACGTTGTCGTACCGGTAGTGCATCGAATCCGGATACGAAGGGTTATCCCGGGCGTACTCGAAATACGCCTCATCCAGAATAATGAGCACATGCTCCGGAATCCGGCCCATGAAATCATCGAACTCCAGCCGGTCGAAGACCGTTCCGGTGGGGTTATTGGGATTCGCCAGATAGATAATCTTGGTATGGCTGGTCACTCGTTCTGCGATTGCAGGAAGATCGAACCGATAGTCGCGGAGCGGGACGGTGATCATGCGTGTTCCGCGTGAACGCGCAAGCACGTAGAACCCCACAAAGGTCCCCTCGGAGGTCAGGACTTCATCATCATCACAGAGGAATGCTCGGATGATATTGGACATGATCCCCTCGGAACCGCTTCCTGTGATGACGTTTTCAAGACGGAGGTCATACTGGCGGGCGAGAGTCTCGCGGAGATCCATCCCCCCATTCGGATACAGCTGGAGCTGTCCGGTTGCGGCCTTCAGCGCGGCGAGTGCACGGGGTGATGAGCCAAGAGGGTTTTCGTTCGAAGCGAGCTTGATGACGTCGGCGATCCCCAGTTCACGCTGCAGTTCGGCAATGGGTTTGCCGGGCTTGTAGGGCTCGAGCGATTCAATGTATGGAGGAACCAGGGGCACGGTCAGGAGCCGGCGCGAGTGCTCTATGAACTAAAAAAAAGATACATAGGTTGGGAGGAAAAAGCAACAAGAGTTCGCCCTTGTCCGCCCGCCCGAGCGCCGCTCCCGCCTCTCGTCATCTACCGCTCCCCGGGCTCCCTACCACGCGGATGTCTTTCCTTCGTGATTCGGGGAAGACATCGAGCCTCTCTACCTTCCCCTTCCGCACTGTCCCCTGGAGCACGGTGTTCCGGGGTGCATGAAGACGAAAGTCCACATCCCATTCCGCCGGCCATGCGGGAAGTAGCAGGATCTCATCCCCTTCGTATTGCATGAGCATCCGCTGGAGCGCGATCATGGAGACAGAGCCGTGGTCCTGGTCCGGAGTCCAGTCGTAGTTTGGACCCCAGAACGCCGGGAACCTGCAGAGCGTGTCCCACCTGGCGAAGTTCTCCGCAACCAGACGGGCGGCTTCGCCCGCGAGGCCGAGGTAGGCCGCGTGAACTCCATGTTGCTGCCAACCACCGTTCATCTTGTGCAGTCGATGTTCGTAGGTGCGGCGGGCCAGGCCAAGGTCCGGCCTTCCGATACCGTAGAGGCGAAACGGGAAGACTGCATACAGCTCGGGGTTTTCGATGTTTGCCAGGGTTTCGAATTCCCGGGCGGGAGCGAGGAGTGTGTCGCCCTCCACCACGCGCATCGGGAGGGGAGGAAGCGAGGCGAGCAGGCGACTCCACTCCTTCCGCTGATTGTCTGAGGTGAGATGACGGGGGAGCGCGAGCAACCGTTCCGCAACGGCACGAATCCCTGCGACGTCCGGGGCAGGGTTCACGGCGGTATGGTAGGTCTCGAGCGCCTGGGCGGGTTCGAACCGGATGATTCCGGCAGAATCCCGGGGCCAATGCCGATCGAAGAATGCCAGGACATTGGATGCAACCGGGAGGAGTGTGTCTCGCACGAATGACTCTCGCGGCTGGAACTCCGCGTAGTCAAGCATCATCAACGACAGCTCGAGTCCGGCGGTCCAGTAGTAGCGAATGTACCTGTTGATGGTAAGTCCGTCGGGCATACCGGTGCGATCCCAACCGTAGTTGGCCTGCGTGTACGTTCCCCAGAAATTCATGGTTTCGGGGAAGAATGCGCCTTCGTGTCCATAGTAGTTCCGGGCAGCCTGTTTACGAAGGGGGAGAACGTTGAGATACATTGCGAAGAGGGGCTTCATCATGTCGAAATCCCCGGAGTGCAGCATCGACCAGTACGGAAGGCGCGTATTCTGGAACCAGTACGGTCCGCCCCAGAGACGGTAGTCAGCGTCAAAACCGCCGGTCTTGTCCTTCCGGTCGTACGTATCGACGGTAAAGAGAGATCCGTTAAACTTGATCGGGAGCGCTCCGCGTCCTCCGCAGGCATTGATGAATCGCTGCAGCATGTACCCGCGCGTCACCGCCGATGTTGCCGGTGCGGCGGCTGAATCCGTGGATGACACGAGAATACTGCTCCGCTCCCAGAATTCCTTCCACCATGCGCGATGGGCGGTACGTCGGAGTGCGAGGGAGATCGCAGATTGAATGGACTGTTCTTTTTGAATTCGCGCGGTCCAATCAGTTGAGGTGGTATTGAGCGAAGTACGTGCCAGGATGGATATGTGGAGTTTTTTCTGGGCATCACGAGTGTGTAGCACCGTATCTGAGATTGCCGAAAAATTCTCTCCCCAGATCAATCCCCCGAAGGTGCGGTGGAGCAGGGGGTCCTCGAGTCGGAGAGGTTCGGGGTCCAGGGCTTGAAGTGTCAGGTTGTCCTTCCACACCGATCTCGGGTTCCTATGAAACCACGTGAGCTGATCTGCTGCGTGAGGAACGATGGAATCTGATTCAAAGACGACCGGGAGAGCGCCGTCTCCATGCAGGCCGTAGGCCGATTCAATTTCCTCGGGCCGCATGTTTTCCCGGCGCTGTGTTCGCCACAGCTCCAGCGTGAGCCGGGCGTTGAGGGGAAGGGGGCTTTCGACTTCTGTAACGATGACCGGATTGTTGGCATCCACCCAGAGACGTAGCGTGGCCTGGCCGGCGCCATGTCCGCCGGAAATAACAACGCATCCCTCACCCACGTTCAGCTCCTGCCGGTAGGCCTGTGAATCAGCAAACGGGGAAGGAGAAAGGGATATCCGGATTCTTCCCAGCTTGACCAGGCGACCATTTTCATCCCATGCGTCTGATTTTGCGACATAAAAGAGCACGTCCCCGCCTCTCTCCACCCAGACGTTCACCCCGATGTCACCGTTGCCAAGGGGTACGGAGCCGAGCGAGTTGAGTCCGGGAGAATGCCAGACGAGGGTCTTGGTGTCCGCGGAGAACTCGTCCTGACCTGAGGATCGTGCTGTCAGGAAGGGGGTGAGACAGACCGCGATGACGAAGAGGGATGTAATAGACCGGGTATTCATGTGATGGCCGTGGGTGCGATGGTGAGTGTGAGAGAATACGAGCCCCATGTGGTGTAGCGTGCACGCGCAACTACTGATGAGAGCTCTTTTTGAGCGACACGACAAGCCTGGTCCAACCATTCTCGTCGACAGAGATGTTCTTGAACGCTACCGTTGCGTAACCGGGCTTTGAAACAACGAGAGAATACGAACGGGGTCGCAGCAGGCGATAGAGGATGCCGGTCTCGGGATGAGTCGTGCGGCGGTCCAGGTCTTCCGTCTCGATGGCAGGGAACCAGACTGTGGCTTCGAGCGGGGCATTCGTCTTCGCATCGACCACGTGGACTGCCAGGCCAGGTCCTTCTGCGCGACGGAGGATGTAGTGGATGCCCTTGAGGTTTGCCTGGACGATTCCCTCTACTTCGTGGGGAGGAAAGATGCTTTCGCCCTTGCCTGTTTCCACCACGAAGTCGAACGTGCCGATTCTCCCGTACAACCACGGGTAGGATTGCCCGACGAGCCCGGCCCCGTATTCCGCCTTGTACGATGAATCGCCGCCCATGGTGGGTATGCTTCCCGCGAGGCCACGTGCGATTTCGGTCAGGAGCGAATCATCGGGAGCTTTGCGTCCACCCCAATTCCATGGGTAGTAGATCACCTCGCCCTGGCTATGGTAGGTGATGGAGAGAACGAACCGTTTCTGTCGGGCAAGATCGGCGAGTGCACGGGGTTCCGATTCGGAGAAGGGGAATTCTCCCCGATAGCGGCCACTCGCAGGATCGTGACTTCCACCATGCGCCCAGTTGAAGTCGTAGTTCCTATTGAGATCGATGCCGTCGGGATAGTTTGCGACGCCGTTGCTGTCCGTATCGCGCACGTTTTTTCGCCAGCGGGGATCCTGTCCGGAGGTGACGATGTCGTGTCCGTCCACGTTAAGGACCGGAACGAAGTAGATTTGGAACTTATCCACCCATCGTGTGATATCCGGATCTTTGCCGTAGTGCTCCGCGAGTTCGTGAAGTGCGGCGATGCAGATTTCCGCCCCGAGGACTTCATTGCTGTGATGGCAGCCGTTAAACAGGATCGACGGTCGCGCATCATGAGTCTTGACGTCCTTTGAAACCTTGATGGCGTAGATGGGCTGGTTTTTCCGGCTGGTCGTTCCTATCTGAAAGCGTTGGACGAGTGTGGGAAAGGTCTTTTGGAGCGATTCTGCTTCCCGTAGAATATCGGCGTATGAGTGGTATGGTTTTTCCAGCCGGAGTGTTGGTCCGTACACGGCACGGCGGATGAGCGTGAGTTCGCTTGAATCCTCCAGCACGGTCTGGCAGTCGACGCCCCGTTCCCGGAGGAGGGCGAGTTCCGCGGGGGTGACGAGGATGAAGGCAGTATCGCGGACCATGGAGACGATGCTCCGGGAGTCATATTCATCGAAGAAGAGGAACTGATGTTTCAGGAGGGCATCCGGTTTGATGTTGTCCACCCGGACGAGGACCGTGCGTTTGGGGCCGGTCTGGGCGAGAGCCAGGGATGCGCAGAGCGCAAGAACGAAGAAGGGTAGAAATCGTGTTTTTGGCATGGTTATACCTTGCAAGGGCATTGGAGGAGGACGGCTGGTCGGCGTTGTCTGGTCGGAGGAATCATCACTCTGGAAAGGACAATCACAACATATTCATGAATGAAGTTAGAGTCAATTATGACGGGCGTATTTGAAATGCGCGTTGTCGTGAATTCGCGTGCGGGGTCCTGGCGGTGTGAGCAGCTTTTCGGGCAATTCCGTGGGTGGTGGCAGGCCTTGACTTCACGGTCGGATTATGCTATATTAGTATGCTAACATGATCGCGGGGTGGAGCAATTGGTAGCTCGTCGGGCTCATAACCCGAAGGTTGCAGGTTCAAGTCCTGTCCCCGCTACTTCGATTCTGCGAAAAGGCGACTCCGAAAGGGTCGCTTTTTCGTTTTCTTCGACATTCTGAGACAATTCGATCAATGCTGGATTGAGCGATGGGAGCTTCCTGACCACGCATTCCGCGACCTTATTCACCGGATCTATCTCAATCCACGCAATCCATTTCTTGAGCAATTCTCTTTTCTCTATTACGTCAGCAGAATTGAATCGGTTTTCGAAATCCTGGATGAAATCCCTGACATCGGTCGTAGCGTCATTCAGAGAACGACCTGAGGCGATTCGTCCCACCAACTCCTGTTTCTCCGCCTTCAGCCGCACCCCCTCGGCCTCTACCTCCTTCAAACGAGCAACCAGTGATACGATGTCAGCACCTTCCTCAAGGGCTCGCGTCAGGTTGCTCGCTTTTCGTTCATTCTCGACTATCGCAGCATCGAGCCGTTTGAGTTCGGTCTCATCATAGTGTGGCTGGACTCTCACCAACATCCTCAGGTTCTCTTCAATCATTGCCAGAATGGCCGGATCGCTGATTGTCTCCTTGACCGATGCGATCGCGAACTGCTCAAGCTCGTCCTTGGGTACACCGAAGTATGCGCAGATTCCCTTGTTGTTATGTCCACCACAGACGTAGCGATAGTAGTTCTTCTTCTTAGTGCGTGTTGATTGGCCTTGATAGTGAAAACCGCAACGCTTGCACCTCGCCAGTCCACGTAGCAGATATGGAACATCGTATCGGGGTCTGGTGTTGTTCGATCTGTTCTGTCTAAATGCATTTGCCTTCTCCCACAGTTCCTTTGTGACTATTGGTTCGTGACAGTCTTCCTCGATAATCCATTCCGTCGGGTCGTTTTGGAAGTGGGGGTATCTCACCTGTCGTTTGACAACGCGCTTCTTTTTCCTCGCTTGTATCTTACTATTTGAAATCCGGTTGAAAACCCACGCTCCATAGTAAGACGGGTTCTCAAGGATGTACTTGATGGTAGGGTTGCTCCACTTCTGGTCGCGGTTCCGCCATCGACCCCGTTTGGGACAAGGGACTCCTTCGGCGTTCAGTGACTTGGCAATCCCCGCATATGAGCGTCCGTCCGCTCGGAGCTCGAAAATGCGTCGTACTACAGCCACTTCGTCTGGATTACCTAATACCCACTTGACCTTCTCTTCGGTCTTGATGCACCTTCCACCGTCGCTCAGCTCTCTCTCCTCTCCCGTTCTGATGTTCAACGCTTGTCGTTTGTATCCATAGGGGGCTGTCCCACCGTTCGACCGCCCCCTATTGCTCTTCTTTCCCCTAAGGGTGAGTTCGGAGAGGGTCTTGCTGTATTGGCTCGATTGTGTAGCTTCGAGTGAGGAGATAACAAGTGCATAGTCGTTGTTGGGATCGACCCCTGTGTGTACCAGAACAATGTCA
>JADLEA010000305.1 GCA_020846365.1 Bacteroidota bacterium | reverse complement strand
TTTCGATCACCTCCCGATCGATTTTCACCATGTTGACCACGAGGACGTCCGCATCGTGGATTCTTTCGAGCAGTTCCAGGCGAGACGCCGATTTCAGCTGATAGGCCTCAAAGGTCACCGGCAACGCAGAAAGCTTCTCCCGTTCCCAGTCCAAATCAGGTTCGATGTAGTCGGTAATGACGATCTTCGTCATCTTCCTGCATTCCCTAACGTCGCACGCGTCCTGAACTTTCGCCCATCATGAGGCTGTCTGCCTCGGTCCGAGTCACTCTGTTGAAGTCGCCCACGATGGATTGTAGCAAGTAAGTGGTTGTCGGTCGACACAAATTCTGTTGTCCGACGGTCATGCAAAGGGCTATATCTCCGAAAACACTTTGTCAAGAATGGCGATTGCGAGATCACATTCTTGTTCTCTGATGGTCAGCGGCGGAGCGACCCGGATGACGTTCCCGTAGAAGCCGACCCTTCCCGTCATCAGTCCGTAACGTGCGGCACCCAAGATGATGCTTTGTGCGGTGGAGGCCGCGGGTTTCTTGGTTTTCTTGTTTTCGACGATTTCCATCCCCAACGCCAGACCCATCCCGCGGGCATCGCCTATACACTCGAACTTCAATTGCAGTTCACCCAATCGATGGAGGAGATATGCCCCCATCGCACGGGCGTTGTCCGGCAACTTCTGCTCCTCCAGGATATCCATCACGGTCAGAGCTGCGGCCGATGCCAACGGGTTGCCCCCGGTAGTGCTCGACATCTCCCCAGGTTTCATGCAATCGAAGATCCTGCTCTCCCCTGCGAGCGCCGATGCCGGCATCCCACTGCCAATGCCCTTCCCGATACAGACCATCTGCGGATGTACGTCCTCCCACTCGATGGCGAGGAACTTGCCGGTCCGGCCGAATGACGACTGCACTTCGTCGACAATCAACAACAACCCGCGGTCAACAGCCCACTTCTCCAGTTCCTTCAACCACCCCTGCGGGGGATTGATGAATCCTGCACCTCCCTGGTACGGTTCTGTGATCACCGCTCCAAGATCTCCGGAAGAGGCGGATTCGACGATTCGGTCCAAAGCCTTTACGCAATGGAACTCGCAGTCTGGGTATGTCTTGTCGTAGACACACCGATAGCAGTACGCAAACGGCGCGAAAATCCCGCCGGGAACCGCCGGGCCAAACTTCCGTCGCGTATTCGCGTTCCCGGCGACGCTCATCGGCCCGTATGTTCTTCCGTGAAATGCTCCAAAGAACGCAAGGATTTCATGTTTGCCGGCGTAGCGCTTCACAATCCGGATCGCCGCCTCTGTCGCTTCGGCACCGGTCGTGAGCAGGAACACGCGATCAAGGTTTTGAGGAAGCTTGCCCACGAGGCGCTCTGAGAGTTCCACCCGCTCCGGCGTCGGGAACGAGTAGCAGTTCATGAGCCTCCCGGCCTGTCTCCGAATGGCGTCGACATGTCGGGGATGTGAATGCCCCACATTCGTGACGAGCACCCCCGAGGTGAAGTCCAGATACTTGTTCCCATCAACGTCGTAGATCCAGACATCTTCCGCGTGATCCCACACGACAGGCACCTGATCTGACATACAGGGCGGTTCGAAGCGCGCCGATTTGGCCAGAAGTTCAACCGATCTGGGCCCTGGGACCTGTCGCTTCACTATATTCATTTTCTTCTGATTATCATTTCACATTGTGACACCATGTTTCATTCTAATATAATGCCTCCAACCCCATTTGTCAAGCTAAATCTTCATCCTTTGCGGAAGAATGTCATGAGTGCCCATTACGAATTCACTTGACTTTGGCATTGGCGTTGAGTATGATAGACAGGCAATACCACCATGTGAAATCCACTACCACATCCTGACACATATGGCGAAACCCATCAAAGTTGTTGCGAAGACATTCAAGGTGATTGAAATCCTCCACCAGGGCAAAGCGATTTCGCTCAAGGATCTCGCGGAGCAAGCGATGCTGCCGAAACCGACGGCATTTCGAATCCTTGATACGCTCATCGGTCTTGGGTACGCCGAGCACGACGGCGAAACCCAGCAGTTCAGACTTGGGTCCAAGTTTCTCACCTTCATCAGGAGCTCGACAGCGGGCGCCGATGTCATCGCCCTCGCCAAGCCCTACATGGAAAAACTGAGCGAGACCTACCGCGAAACGATCAACCTCGCCCGCCTTACGGGCAATCAGATCATCTATGTCAGCATTCTCGAGTCGGACCAGCCGTTCCGCATCAGCGACAACATTGGAGACCGAGCCGCTGCGCATTCAACGGCCATCGGCAAGGCCATCGCTGCATTCCTTCCTGAACCCATGCTCAAGGAAGTCCTTGCCACTACATCGTACACGCCGTACACGCGCAGAACCATTGTCGACGAGGAGAGTCTTCGTCATCATCTTGTGCAGGTGCGGCAACAGGGCTACGCCATTGACGATGAAGAAGGACATGATGGGGTGCTGTGCATCGGTGCGCCGATTTTCAACAAAGACCACGTAGCCTTCGCCGCCTTGAGCATCTCCATGCCCAAGGTCCGCGCAAAGAAGAAGGTGCTTGAGGACATCACCAAGGAACTGCCCAGAGTCACGATTCAACTGTCGCTCGCTCTCGGCGTCACGGATATCCGAAAATGTTTTAGCAGCGTACACACATGAACGATCCGCTTCGAGTCGCAATCCTAGGCTCAGGCTTCATTGCCCGTACTCATGCCTATGCACTCACCCATGGCTGTACCGGCGTGGTCCTTGCAGGCATTGCCGGCGGCACGCGAGCGGCCGGACTCGCCGCAGAATTCGGCGTGCCGCTGTTCAACT
>JADLEA010000304.1 GCA_020846365.1 Bacteroidota bacterium | reverse complement strand
GAGCACGAGAGCGGCGGATACTGGGACTACTGCGATTTTCCCCTTCGCGGAGCGGATCTCGAGACCGTCGAGGCATGGCCCATGCCATCGCCCGATGACTTCGATTACGAGGCCATTCCCGCACTCTGCAATGCACGGGAGGAGTATTGCCTGCTGATCGGAAATCCGGGGGCGGCCGACATGATCAATACCGCGGGGATGATCCGCGGCGTTGAGGATGTCTTGATCGACCTGATGACGGACAACGAGGCCTGCCTGCGCTTCATGGAACGGAAGAACGAGGTCCAGCTCGCAGTCCTGGAACGCGCCCTTGAAGCTTCCCGCGGGGCGCTGGATATCCTCTGGCTGGGGGAAGACCTGGGGACTCAACGCGGACAGATGATCAGCCTGGATCTGTTCCGCAAACACATTCGCCCTCAACACCAGAAGTTTGCGGACCTCGCGAAGCACTTCGGAATTCCTGTGATGATGCACTCCTGCGGGTCAAGCAGCTGGGCGTTCGAGGATTTTCTGGAGATGGGGATTACGATCGTGGATACCCTCCAGCCGGAAGCGAAGGATATGTCGCCCGCATATCTCAAGCAGCGATTTGGCGGGAGGATGTCGTTCCACGGGTGCATCTCGACCGCCGGTGTGGTGGCTCTCGGGACAGTCGAAGACACCGTGGCGATGGTGCGCGAGACATTGGATGTGATGATGCCCGGAGGCGGCTACGCGCTTTCTCCGACGCATCTGCTTCAGGACAACACCCCGACGGCAAATGCCGTCGCGCTCTACGAAACGGCCAAGACGCACGGCAGGTACAGGTGAGCGGGGACAAGTGCCGCGAGCGTCACAGCACCATCACGAATTCGGATATGCAATCGTTGGAGGAGCATCATGGATATCGGCGTACCGCGCGAACAGAGACCTGACGAATACCGGGTTGGCCTGACACCGGCCGGGGTTGCCTTGCTCACGAAAGCCGGTCACTCCTGTTATGTTGAGCGCGATGCCGGCCGCGGCGCGGGCTTCGCGGACCAGGACTATCAGAACGCCGGGGCGCGCCTTGTCTACTCCGCCGGCGAGCTGTACGGCCGGGCCGCCATGGTGATCAAGGTCGGCAGACCGAACGAGGAAGAACTGGGCCAGCTTCAGGATGGATGCATCCTGATGGGCTTTCTCCACCTGTCGGTCGCGCGCCCCGAGTGGATTGCCACATTGCTGGAAAAGAAGATCACGGCGTTCTCCTACGAGCTGATTCAGGAGGCGGACGGAACACTCCCGGTGCAGGTGCCGTTGAGTCAGGCCGCGGGACGGATGGCACCGCAGATTGCCGCGATCCTGATGCAGAACAACCACGGAGGCAAGGGGATACTGCTGGGCGGCGTCCCGGGTGTTCCTCCCGCGGAAGTCGTCATCCTCGGGGCGGGCAACTTCGGGACTGCAGCGGCCCATGCCTTTCTCCGCCAGGGGGCATGCGTGTACGCGCTGGACAAAGACCTCAAGCGGCTGCAGGACCTGGACGAGACGCACGGCACGCTCGGCCGACTCGTCACCATGGTCTCCCATGAATTCAATCTCCGCAAGGTGGTGAAGTTCGCCGACGTGCTGGTGGGTGCGGTGCTGATCCCGGGCAAGCGCACGCCGATCGTGATCACCCGCGAATTGGTCAAGCTCATGAAACCGAGGTCGGTCATCATGGATATTTCCATCGACCAGGGAGGGTGCGTGGAGACCAGCCGCCCCACGACCCACCGGGATCCGGTGTTCGTGGAAGAGGATATCATCCATTATTGCGTGCCGAACATGACGTCGGTCGTGGCCCGTACCGCGACCCATGCATTCAACAACGCGGCATGGCCCTATGTGTACGACATTGCGAAACACGGGCTCGAAGCCGCCATGGCGGGTTCCCGTGCGCTCGCCCTCGGCGTTGCCACGCACGGCGGGAAGGTGCTGAACCCGACCCTCGCTGCCAGCCTCGGGGGGAAGGAGTCGGGAAAATGAGCTGGATGGATGTGTACCGCGAACGGACGGTAACGCCGGAACAGGCGGCCGCCGCGATTCACTCGGGCTATCGTGTGTTCCTGACGGGCAACTGCTCCGTTCCGCAGAAAGTGCTCGCCGCGTTCGTTGCGCGGGCGAAAAGTCTGAAGGATGTGGAGATCGTTCAAGTACTCACGATCGGAAGCACGGACTACGTTGCGCCCGACATGGCCGGGCATATCCGCGTGAACACGATGTTCATCAGCGACAACGTCCGGCAGGCCGTCAACGAAGGCAGAGCAGACTTCACGCCTTGTTTCCTTTCTGAGATCCCTGGGCTCTTCAAGAACGGCCAGATTCCCCTGGATGTGGCCCTGGTGCACGTGAGCCCTCCGGATGAACATGGCTTCTGCTCCTTTGGCGTGGAAGTGGGGGTCACGAAGACCGCCGCACAATCCGCGCGCATGGTGATCGCCGAGGTGAACCCCAACATGCCGCGCACGCTGGGGGATTCGTTCATCCATGTTTCGAAGATCAACTTTGTCGTCCCCGTCGACTATGCGCTCCCCGATGTGCCGATGGCGGCAAGCTCCGCGCTGTCGGTGCAGATCGCAAAACACATCGCCGGCCTGATCCCCGACGGCGCCACCCTGCAGATGGGCATCGGGGGCATCCCCGACGCTGTGCTGGGCCAGCTCACGAGTCATAAGCACCTTGGCGTCCATACGGAAATGTTCTCCGACGGGATCATCGAGCTCGTCGACCGAGGGATTGTTGACGGGGAGATGAAGACGCTCCATCCCGGAAAGATCGTCGCGGGATTCATGATCGGGACCAAGCGGGTCTTCGACTTCGTTCATGACAATCCGATCGTAGAGATGCACCCCACGGAGTATGTGAACGATCCTTTCGTCATCGCGCAAAACTCCAAGATGGTGGCCATCAACAGCGCCATCGAGATCGATCTGACCGGCCAGGTGTGTTCCGACAGCATCGGAACGAGACTCTACAGCGGCGTGGGCGGGCAGGTGGATTTCATCTACGGTGCTTCGCGGAGCAAAGGCGGCATTCCGATCATCGCCCTTCCCTCCACCGCCAGCGTGAAGGGCGTTCCCACGAGCAAGATCGTGCCCACGATCAGACCGGGGGGAGGCATCGTGACGACCCGCAACCACGTGCGCTACGTGGTAACGGAGCATGGCGTCGCCGACCTGTATGCCAAGCGCGTGCGCGATCGCGCCCGGGCTCTCATCGATATCGCTGCGCCGGAGTTCCGCGAGGAACTGGAACGGAAGGCAAAAGAGTTCAACTATATATGATTCGTGACCGCCTGTCACGAGGGCCGGGGATCGCGAACGGATGCATCGGGGGAAAGACAGACCGAGACGGAAGAACACAGAGCTGATCGCGCCGCATGGAGAAGAAGGAAATCGTTGACATACTCGAGGAGATGGGAACGCTGCTTGAACTACAGGGAGCAAACCCGTTCAAGTCGCGCGCGTTCCACAACGCTTCGCGGGCGCTCGAGGGATTTACCGGGGATCTCCCGGCGGCAGTGCAGTCGGGTGCGATCAGAGAGGTGAAGGGGATCGGGGAGGGGATCGCGAAGGTCATCGGAGACCTGGTGACCGCCGGACGATCCAGAGACTACGAGGATGCCCGGAAAGGCATACCCGCCGGAGTGCTGGACATGCTCCGCATTCAGGGGCTCGGGCCCAAACGTATCCGCCTCCTCCACCAGAAATTGAAGATCACGTCGATCGACGCGCTGGAAAAAGCCGCGAAAGACGGCCGGCTTGCGAAACTGGAAGGTTTCGGCAAGAAGACCGAAGAGAACATCCTGACCAACATCGAAGCCCTCCGGAAGCGCAGCGACAAGTCGCTCTTCCCCGTTGCCGAAGAAGCGGCCTCACGCATGCTCGCGGCGCTCAAGGATGTGAAGGGAATACTCCGGACCTCCGTCGCCGGCAGCCTGCGGCGGCGCAAAGAAGTGATCGGCGATGTCGATCTGCTCGTGAGCGCAACCGATGCCTCCCGGCAGAACATCATGAAGCAGTTTGTCTCCCACCCGGATGTGGAACGTGTCATCGGCCAGGGCGACACGAAGTCGACGGTTATGCTCCGGCAGGGCATCAGCTGCGATCTGCGCATCGTATCGGACCAGGAGTTTCCCTTTGCGTTGAACTACTTCACGGGGAGCAAAGAGCACAACGTGGAGATGCGCACGCGGGCCCGTCGCCTGGGACTGAGTCTGAACGAATACGCCTTCACCGCTGTTGAAGAGAAGGGAAAGAAGAAGACAAAGATCCCGGCGGTGCGTTCGGAGGAAGACCTCTACAAGGCCCTTGGCCTGGCCTACGTGCCCCCTGAACTGCGGGAGATGATGGGGGAATTCGAGGCGGCCGGGGAACACCGCCTGCCGAAACTCCTTGAGCCCGGCGATCTCCGGGGAACACTGCATTGCCACACCACCTACAGCGACGGACTCCACACGCTCGAACAGATGGCCGGCGCCGCGAAGGATCTGGGGTGGGAATACCTGGGCATCGCGGACCACAGCAAAGCGGCAGCGTATGCGGGTGGATTGTCGGCCGATGCGGTTGGGAAGCAGGTGCGCGCGATCGATGCGTTCAACGAAAAAGCCGACGGCTTCACGGTCTTCAAGGGAACAGAGTGCGATATCCTGACGGACGGCACGCTGGATTGGCCGGAAAAAGTGCTGTCACTCTTCGACTACGTTGTCATATCGGTGCACAGTCAGTTCAGGATGTCCGAGGCCGAAATGACGAAACGGGTCGTCACCGCGCTCCGGCATCCTCGCGTCACGATGCTGGGTCACCCGACCGGCCGCCTGCTGCTCTCCCGCGATCCGTACCCCATCGACATGATGCAGGTGATACAGGTTGCCGCAGAGTATGGCAAGGCAATTGAGATCAATGCGCATCCGATGCGCCTTGATCTGGACTGGCGCCTGTGCAAGCATGCGAAGGAATCCGGAGTGAAGATCTTCATCAATCCCGATGCACACAGCATGGACGGCTTGCGGGATACCTTCTACGGTGTCGGCATCGCACGCAAGGGGTGGCTCACGCAGGCGGACGTGGTGAATGCCTGGTCCACAGCTGATGTGCGGAACTATCTCAAGCAGTCAAAGAAATGAGGAGAGTATGCGACTGAACGGGCGCGCTTCCTGGGGGGTCATTCTCATCGTCATCGGGGTCGTGTTTCTTATGGACAGCGCGGGCATGCTGAACGTCGGTGAGCTTGTCACCATGTTCTGGCCGGTGATCCTGGTCCTCTGGGGTGCGTGGCTGATCATGCGCAAGAAACCCGATGCCAGGGAGGAAGTGCCGGGTAGTGGCCCGCTTGCCGATATCGGGATCGGCCGCCGGAGTGAAGAAACCTCCGACGGGCACGTGAACTTCTCGAACCTCTTTGGCGACATTCGCTCGCGCATCATTTCGCGGTCGTTTACCGGTGGGAAGCTCTCCACCGTGTTCGGCGACGTCGAAGCCGACCTTTCCGCAGCGACATTCGCAGCCGGTGAACAGGGATTGAAGCTGGATACGGTCTTCGGCAGAACCCGCGTTCTCCTTCCCCATGATATCGCCTATTCCGTCACGGGCGATGCGGTGATGGGAAAGGTATCGGTTGCGGGAGTGAACAAAGGCGGATTCTTTCCGGCACTGGATTTCGCAACGGCCGGCTACAGAGAAGCGCCGCGCCGAATCCGCATCGACGCATCCACAGTGTTCGGCGAAGTGGTCGTGACACAACTGACCGGACGGGAACATGCCTAAGGTGAAATTCGTGCCCCTCGGGAAAGAACGCGAGGTTCCCAAAGGGGCAAGCATCCTGTCTGCGGCAAACCGGGCTCAGGCACCGATCGGACAATCGTGCAGCGGGGACGGCATCTGCGGCTGGTGCCGCGTGGCCGTGCTGGACGGGCTGGATCACCTCCTCCCGCCGGGAGCGCTGGAGCAGCGATTGATCGAGGAAAAAGGTTTCCAGACCAATGAACGGGCCGCGTGCCTGGCCAAAGTCAATGGCGACATAACCGTCACAACAACGTATTGGGGCAATGAGTAGATACAAACGCCATGTCTTTGTCTGCATCAATGAGCGTCCCGCCGGTCACCCAAAAGGATGCTGCCTTGAGAAAGGCTCTTCCGGAGTGAGAGATGCCCTGAAGGCAGAGCTGAACGTGCGCAAGCTTTCGGCCATGGTGCGGGCCAACAATGCCGGATGCCTCGATGCCTGCGAGTTCGGCGTGTCCATGGTGATCTACCCCGACGGGATCTGGTACGGGGGGGTGACGCAGGCGGACGTGACAGAGATTGTGGATCGCACCAT
>JADLEA010000303.1 GCA_020846365.1 Bacteroidota bacterium | reverse complement strand
GCCTCCCGACTGCATTAGCGTCAGACCTGGCGAATACGAAATACCATCGGTCGAGAGCTCAAAGCCAGTTGGTGCGGTGATACCTATGTCGGCCGTCAGGTTGCTGCCGGCGACTGTATAGGTCTGTGCGGCCGAAGGGACACCTGGCTGAGTGGTGAACGCGGTCAGACTTCCATCGATCGAGATGGACGGACCAAGAGTATAGGTAATGTTGAGCTTGGGTCGGTTTGCCTCTGGGCTGGCTTCACTCGAGGAAACCACCCAGGTGTCCGTGCTTGAACTGCTCGACCCCGTGTATTGCATCGTTAGGCCGAAGTTGCTCAGTGTTCCGTCCAGCCATTCCTGAATCACGGACACACCGTTGACATTGAGCGGAATTGTCACATTTCCGGTAGTCCCAAAACTACTCGGAGTAGCATCCCATAGGTCGGTGTCAAAGCGATCGGAGGTTACATTCCTTGCACCGCTTGTTCCCCACACACTACTCCCGTCGTATGTATTCCAGTTTGCGCTCGAACCACTACTAGTGCCATTCGAAGTCCCTTCAACCCAGGTCCGCCTCATGGCATACAGACCGAAGTCAAAGGCCGAACCGTCCGTCACATTGAATGTGAGGCTGGCTGCGGTGACTGTCGCACCCACAGGGATACTGGAGAGATTCCAGCTATACAACGAATTCATTCGGCTGGTCGTGTTAGGAGTGACCTGAACGGTCGTGGAGCCACCATAGTTGTACTGGGGATTCGACTGCCTCAACCATGTGTCCGTAGACGCCACGAGATTGACGGTCTGGCTCAGAGATACTTCACCACTCGCTGACACGTATTCTGTGGCTGCACCTGTGCTGGTGTGAGCAATGTCGCCGCTGTATGTCCCTACCGTGGCGCTGTTGAGCCGCACATAGACAGTCGTGGATGAGACCGAACCATCTGCCTGCGTCAAGGTTAGGCTGGGTGAATACGTCGTGCCATCGGTAGAAAGCTCAAAGCCGGCAGGGGCAGAGACGCCGATATCTCCTGAGAGACCCCTTCCGAAAACAGAGTAAGTCTGAGCACCAGAGGGCTCCCCCGGCTTAGCGCTAAAAGCCGTCAACGTACCGACCGTTGTGATAGTCGGCCCGGGATTGACTATCACACGCACGTTGTCGCTCTCGCCAGATTCGGTTGTGTAGTTCTTGAATGCGGGATAGACAGATGTCGCAGGAAAGTACGAGGAATTGGGCGCATTGCTTCCCAGGTCGCTCGTGTTTGCTATGGATCCCGTCGCAACCTGGGAAACAGGGTTTCCTGAAGCGTCCAGAAGAAAGAGCCATACCTCGATTCTGGCTGAGCTGGCCCCTAGTTTGGTAAACTCAGTTCGCAACCGATACCAAGTGCTGTTTGACAGTGCCGGGAGGGTCACGATAGATGGATAGACTTTTGTTGTACCTGTGTTAATCCAGTAGCCCTCGATATTGAGAGTAGAGGGGGTTGCATCGATAGGGTCCATCTGCACACCAAAAATCAGATCTGAACTTGTGCTGCTGGAGCTTGTCATCCATCCCATTCGATCATCGTCGAACTTGCCGCTGGTACTCGTTTTGAAATCCATTTCCATGAGAACCTTTTCGAACGATGGATCTGTCCATGTAAACGGATGGGCCGTCCAAGTGAATATGTTGTTATGAGATCCTAAACCACGCGTCCCCGCGAGCCCCGACGTCACGACAGCAGGACCCGTCCCCCCGGCATACCAACCCGTCACGTCTCCAATCTCGGTCCCCACGGCAATTGCATTGAAATCCTCTGAGGCCACCGACTGGGCCTCAGCCTTCGTGCCCATGAAGAACCAAATCGCCAAGGCCAAGACAATTCGCGCATACGTTTTCATGACTGCCCCTCTAGGGAGTTGTACCTCGATATTCACACAGTTTATTACAGCCGGAATCACAGTCTCTATCGCAACAGCATCAGCGCCTTCTGCGCACTCCTTGCACCGGCCGTCAGCCGGTAGTAGTACACTCCACTGGAGAGACCGCCCGCGTTGAATGTCACCGAGTATCTGCCCGGTGCCTGATTCTCGTCCACCAACACTGCCACCTCCCGCCCCAGCGCGTCATATACCCTGAGACTGACCGCAGGCGAGCTGCCCTCCGCGGTCGCCACGTTGTACTCAATGATGGTCGACGGATTGAACGGATTGGGATAATTCTGCATCAGCCGGAAGCCGCCCGGACTCTCGTTCGCCACATCCGTTACCACCATGTCTACCCACACGCCATCAAATACGTGCTCCGTGCCGTCCTGATCGACCTGCCGCAGCCGGTATTCGTACCGCCCGGAGGTAGGAATGGTGTTGTCGACAAAGGAATAGGTGCATGGCTGCAGGGTCGTGCCGTTGCCTGCTACAAAACTCGAAGGGACTTCCCGAAACTCGGTTTCATCAGAGCGACGCCGGTCAATCCAGAAGCCATAGTTGTTGATCTCGCTCAGCGTTGTCCATTCCAATCGAACCCCCCTGTCGTGGGCAAGCGGAAGGGCAATGAATGACGAGAGACTGATGGGGACCTGCCCCTCGACGGTAACTTCGCCTGCGATGGAAGAAACGGGGATCGAGATGTTCCCAGCGGTTCCTCCGAAGAGCAGCGGAGACGGCAGGTCGATGGGCGTGACCCCTGGATTGGTCGCCGTGAACGTGAACACCAGAAGCACACCGCTGCCTGAGACCGTTCCCGGCCCCAGGACGGCTTGATCCACGACTACGGTGTCAAACACGGGCCCGTGCTTGACAGGGGAAGTCAACATGAGCGCCCCGGTCAAGAATGTGCCTAGTTCGACCTTGGAGTACGTCAGAATCTGCCTGTTAAACGCCAGGGTCACCGACGCTGCGTGCAAATCTATGACATTCTGCACGGTAACATTCAGAGCAAAAGTCTCGGCGATGCTGACTGTCTTGCTCGCCGGCTCAACTGCAACGGGCGTCTTGTCGCAGGCAACGGTGGAATGGAGGAACAGAACGGAGAGCAGAGCGACGGCATGCCAGGCATTGGCATCACACCATCGGCGATTCATGGGGTTACCACCCTTGGACCAGTTTTTCCAGTCGGCCTTCGGCCTTGGTCATGGCCGCGGTCAAACCGTACGTCCTGTGCGGGGGGCCTGGGGGCAATAGCAGAGTGAGTTGCAGTGTCCCGCGGTGCCACCACGAATCATTCTGGTGGCACCGCAGGTTGATCACATCCAAGCATCACGGCATAACTGCCGTACCATCATGTCGCGTCAACGGAGCAACAACATCTTGTGCACATCGTTCTTCTGCTCGGTCGTCAACCGGTAGAGGTAAATGCCGGAGGCAAGTCCCGCCGCGTCAAATGTCGCCACGTAGTAGCGTCCGGCTTCTGCAGCCCCGTCAAACAACGTCGCGACCCTTTCGCCGAGGAGATTGTACACTGTCAATACTGCCCTTCCGGAGGTTTCCACGGAGAACTTTATTTGTGTGGCCGGGTTGAACGGGTTCGGATAGTTCTGCATCAGCTTGAATTCCCGGGGCGCCATTTCGGCCACATCGGTCAGCGTCATCTGCACAACGATGGTGCCGGAGTAGTGGATCGTGCCGTCCATGTCCTGCTGCTTCAACCGGTAGGTGTACGATCCCACCGCATCGATGCTGCGGTCCACGTAGGAGTAGGACTGCGGATCCAGTGTCGTCCCCTTGCCCGGAATGAACGCACCGCTCAGATCGGCGAATTCCGCATCATCCGCACCCTTGCGCTGCACGGTGTACCCGTAGTTGTTTACTTCGCTGGCCGTCTTCCACTCCAGCAGCACGCCGCCGCTTGTCGTGTTCACCTTGGCGTTGAACGAGGTCAAGGTCACAGGCAGGGGTTGGTCCTCGGGTGAAAGGTGATTAGAGATGTTTGTGATATTGGTGATCGGCCAGGGGTCGACTGGGCTGAAGGTGGTGACCACGGTCGGTACAGGAGTTGTGTTCCACCACGTCAGGCCCGCCGTCCCCGAGGTGTTCGTCACGTT
>JADLEA010000302.1 GCA_020846365.1 Bacteroidota bacterium | reverse complement strand
TTCCATCTTGATCCCCCTCCTGTGCTGGTCGGTGAACGCACCAATGCCAACGGGAGCAAACTCTTCCGGGATCTGCTCGCGAAGGAGGACTGGGAAGGCATCGTTGCCATGGGCAAGGAAGCGGTGAAGGAGGGCGCCCACATGGTGGACGTGTGTGCGGCGTACGTCGGGCGCGACGAAAAACGGGACATGTCCGAAATCATCTCGCGGTTCAATACCCAGGTGCAGCTTCCCATCGTCATCGATTCCACGGAAGCGCCGGTGATTGAAGAAGCGCTTCAGCGGATCGGTGGGAAGGCGATTATCAACTCCATCAATCTGGAAGACGGCGAGGAGCGCATCAAAGCCATACTCCCCCTGTGCAAAGCGTACGGCGCCGCGGTGATCGCCCTGACGATCGACGAGGAGGGAATGGCAAAGACCGCGGACCGCAAGCTGGCCGTGGCACGACGCATCCACGCTATCGCCGTCGGGAAGTATGGCATGAAGCCGCACGACCTGATTTTCGACATGCTCACCTTCACGCTCGGGTCGGGCGATGAGGAATTCCGCCGGGCGGGAATCGAAACGCTGGAGGCCATCAGAAGAGTCAAGAAGGAGCTCCCCGGAGTCCACACGCTGCTGGGCGTGAGCAATATTTCCTTCGGCCTTGCACCGGCTGCGCGCCACGTGTTGAACAGCGTCTTTCTGCACTATGCGATCGAGGCCGGACTGGATATGGCCATCGTCCATGCCGGAAAGATTATGCCGCTGTACAAGATCGACGAGCGGGGACGGGAGTTGAGCCGCCAGTTGATCTTTGACGAGCGGAAGTTTGAAGAGGTGCCGGCATGAGCGAGACGCCGAAGGTTCGCAAGCTCGTGTACGACCCCCTCACCGAGTTGATGGGGCACTACGCCAAGCATGCTGCCAGGAAAAAGGAAACGGTGGCGGCAGGCGGCACCGTGGAAGAGCGTCTCAAGCAACGCATTATCGACGGCGACAAAGTCGGATTGCAGGCCGACCTGGATATCGCCCTCCGATCGCATGCCGCGCTGGAAATCATCAACACGATCCTCCTGGATGGCATGAAGGTCGTGGGCGACCTCTTCGGAAGCGGGCAAATGCAGCTTCCGTTCGTCCTGCAATCGGCCGAAGTGATGAAGAGCGCGGTGGCATACCTCGAGCAATTCATGGACAAGGCGGCCACGACTTCCAAAGGCACGATGGTGCTGGCAACGGTCAAGGGGGATGTCCATGATATCGGCAAGAATCTCGTTGATATCATCCTGACCAACAACGGCTACCGCGTCGTGAACCTGGGCATCAAATGCCCCGTCGAGACCATGCTCCATGCTGCGGCCGAGCACCGGGCACACGCCATTGGGATGAGCGGGTTGCTGGTGAAATCGACCCTCATCATGAAGGAGAACCTGGAAGTCATGAATGAACGGGGCATCACGGTCCCGGTCATTCTCGGAGGCGCCGCGCTGACCCGCCGGTATGTGGAACAGGACCTTCGACCCCGGTATCGCGGCACCGTGCTGTATGCGAACGACGCCTTCGATGGCCTGCGGTACATGGAGCAGATTGCCGCCGGAGAGATCGAGCAGGGACCCGCGCAAGAGGAGGATGAGGAGGAGAAGCTGACAGGCGCAGAGGCGAAAATCGCCATGGCACAGCGCGAGGATGCTCGATATGCCGGGACAACTCCCGGAACCGGTCCTGCAGCCAGATCCGCCGTCCGTGAAATCGAGACGATCCCCGTCCCGCCGTTCTGGGATGCACGCGTCCATGATGATATCTCCCTGGACGACGTCTTCCCGTACATTAACGAAGTGGCTCTGATCCGCGGACAGTGGCAGGTGAGGAAGGGGAAGCTTTCCGAAGAGGCCTACCGCGCGCTCCTGCAGGAAAAGGTGTACCCGGAATTGGAGCAGCTCAAGGCGCAGTGCAAGGCGGAACGGCTTCTGGAGCCCAAAGTGATCTACGGGTACTTCCCCTGTCAGTCAGAAGGAGACGACCTCATCATCTTCCGCGATGACCTGCGTACCGAACGGGTGCGGTTCACCTTTCCCCGGCAGAAGGGGGACCGGCATCTGTGCCTTGCTGACTATTTTGCACCGCGGACCTCCGGCCGCATGGATGTTGCCGCGTTCCAGCTTGTGACCATGGGGAGGACCGCGTCAGAGCATTCCGCGCGACTCTTTGGATCCAATGCCTACAAAGACTACCTGTATTTTCATGGCTTGAGCGTTGAATCGGCAGAAGCCCTTGCGGAACTCTGGCACCGGCGGGTCCGTCAGGAACTGGGCATTGCCGGGAAGGATGCGCAGGACATCAAACGCCTCTTCTCGCAAGGATACCAGGGTTCACGGTACAGCTTTGGCTATCCGGCATGTCCGAACCTGGAAGATCAAACGAAGCTCTTCGCGCTTCTGGACGGGACCCGTATCGGCGTGGAGCTTACGGACGAATTCTCGTTGAATCCGGAGCAGAGCACAAACGCCATCATCGTGCATCATCCTGAGGCCCGCTCTTTCAATATTGTATGACGGTTTAGCGGCTTTCGCTCCCTGATTTGTTGCATTTCGAGGTTGTTTTGGTTACGTTACGATTACTCCAGGCGTTATTGGATACATAAGTTAAAAAACGGAGGAAGATTCTCATGGCAACGATGATCACAGAGGAATGCATCAACTGTGGCGCGTGCGAACCGGAATGCCCAAATACGGCGATTTATGCCGGTGGCGTACAGTACGAACTGAACGGTCAGATGTTTGATGCCCTTTCAAATGACTTCTACTACATTGTGCCCGAAAAATGCACGGAGTGTGTCGGTCATTTCGATCAGGAACAGTGCGCAGCAGTGTGCCCCGTGGATTGCTGCGTTCCCGACCCGAAGCGGGTCGAATCGGAGGATGCATTGATGGAGCGGGCGAAGCAGCTTCACCCCACCAAGGAGTTCGCGGAACTGAGCGCAACGACGTCCCATTTCCGCAAGGGATAGACCTTCGCGGCGATGTCCGCTGATACCTCAAGGTCGGTTTTCACCCATCCGGTACGGGTAAGGTGGAACCGGCCTTTGTTATTCATATGAGGGGGATCAGGAAGAAAAAGGGGATTGGGAAGAGCAGGGAGAACAGGAAGAACTGCATGATCATCGGACCCTACGATCTCAGGAGCATCGAAACGGGCACGTTTGCCCTGGATGGGGGGGCCATGTTCGGCGTCGTCCCGAAGCCGCTCTGGGAGAAGGAACACCCCGCGGACGAGCGGAACAGGATCCGGATGGCAGCCCGGGTACTCCTGATCCGGGGTGGCGGCCGGACCATTCTCGTGGACACGGGAAACGGAGAGCCCGATGATCCGAAGCGAAAGGACATCTTCAAGTTCGACACGAGCCATGCAAGTCTTCTGGGATCTCTTGCGCATGTCGGCGTGACACCGGAAGACGTCACGGATGTCATACTTACCCATTTGCATTTTGACCACGCGGGAGGCGCAACACGGCGCGTCAACGGTGCCATGCGTCCGACTTTCCCCAACGCACGCTACGTGGTACAGAAGGCGCACTGGGATGCCGCATGCAGGCCCACGGAGCGGGACCGCGCGAGTTTCGTAGTGGAAAACTATCTTCCCCTCCATGATGCAGGCCAGCTGGAATTCACTGACGGCGAAGGCGAGGTGTTTCCCGGTATCCGCCTTTTCACCGTGTTCGGGCACACGACTGCCCTGCAGTGCCCGCACATTTCCGACGGCACCACGACGCTGTTCTATTGCGCCGACCTCGTCCCCCTCAGGAGCCATGTTCGGCTCCCATGGATCATGGGGTACGATCTGCGTCCTCTCGTGACGCTTGAAGAAAAACGAACCATCCTGCAACGCGCCTATGACGAGCGCTGGGTGCTGTTCTTTGAGCACGATCCTGAACTCGCAGCGGCAACCATCACGCACGACTCCAAAGGGTATCGAATCGCTGAGGGGATCAGTGTGTGAGCACGTGGGTGAGGGGTCGCCTGGTGGCCGTGTCTCCGGTCGCATCCTCACGTGCCCGCAGCGGGTCATGGGCCGTCCTTGGCGGCGTGGGGTGGATCCGACTGTCCGAGGGTAGCGATGGTGAACAACCGTAGTCTTGCCGAAGACCTCAAAACGCGCTGCAAGGAACTGGGCTTCGTCCATGTGGGTATCGCGCGCGCGGAAGAACTGCTTGAGGAGGGGGCGCGGCTGAATGCGTGGCTTCGTAACGGCTTTGCGGGCGGCATGGGTTGGATGGGGAAACGGGAGCAGGAGCGCGTGGACCCCGGTCGCGTCCTCCCGGGCGTGCGGTCTATTGTCGTGGTTGCCATGAACTACTACACGCCTGCATCCCATTCTCCCGAAGCACTCAAGATCTCGCGGTATGCCTGGGGCGACGACTATCACGAGGTGCTGGGTTCGCGCCTGACGCACGTGGCGTCGTGGCTGGAGAATGCTGTGCCCGGATCTTCATCACGCTGGTACGTGGACACGGGTCCGGTCATGGAAAAGGCCTGGGCCCAACGGTCAGGCATAGGGTGGATCGGGAAACACGCGACGCTGATTACGACAACGCACGGGTCGTGGGTGTTCCTGGGCGTGCTCCTGACCACGGCGGAGTTGATGCCGGATGAGCCTGCGCTGGACAGATGCGGCACCTGTACGTTATGTATCGAGGCCTGCCCGACGAAGGCAATTGTGGATCCGTACGTGGTCGACGCGCGCCGGTGCATCTCATACCTGACGATCGAACACCGGGGGGAGCTGCCCGCCGAGTTTGCGGGACAACTCCATGGATGGATATTCGGATGCGATATCTGCCAGGATGTGTGCCCGTGGAACGCGAAGCACAGCACGGAAACCTCTGAACCCGCCTTCTCGCCGCGGGAAGGCATGCTGAATCCGGACAGTGCGGAGATTGAAGATCTGGATGAGGTGGAGTTCAAAGCCCGGTTCCGGAAGAGCCCTCTGCTGCGGACACGCGCGGAGGGCATGCGCAGAAACATCAGAGCGCAACAGCACGGGGCCGGACGGGCGGCGCATGACCCGTGAATGCAATTGACCGCATCCAATGGACGGCGCAGTGCGCGTGACGCGTGAACGCCGACGTCGCCAGTCGCCAAACACGAAACCTGAGGGAGTGTACAATGTCTGAGCATCACAGCGTCATCATCATCGGATCCGGTCCGGCGGGGCTGACAGCAGCACTGTACGCCGCACGGGCGAATCTGAATCCCGTGGTCTTTGAAGGTATTCAGCCCGGCGGACAATTGACCATCACGACGGAGGTGGAGAACTATCCCGGCTTTCCTCAGGGAATCATGGGTCCGGAATTGATGGAGCACATGCGCGCCCAGGCAACGCGGTTCGGCGCCAAGTCCATCTTCAAGAACATCACCAGGGTTGACCTTTCCAAACGTCCTTTTCGGCTCTGGAGCGACGAGGAGGAGTACACTGCCTCGGCGCTCATCATAGCCACCGGGGCTTCGGCGAAACTCCTTGGTCTGCCATCGGAGAAGGAGTACATGGGGTACGGCGTTTCCGCGTGCGCAACGTGCGACGGGTTCTTCTACAAAGGCCTGGAGGTGGTGGTAGTGGGAGGCGGCGACACCGCAATTGAGGAGGCCACCTTTCTGACCAAGTTCGCCTCCAAAGTGAGCATCATTCACCGGAGGGACGCGCTGCGGGCATCCAAGATCATGCAGGAAAAGGCGGCAAAGAACCCGAAGATCGCTTTCGTCTGGGACTCCGTGGTGGATGAGATTGTGGGCAAAACAGAGAACGGACGAAAAACGGTGACCGGCGTGCAACTCAAGAATGTTAAGACGGGAAAACGGTCCCTTCTCAAAGCTGACGGCGTGTTCATGGGCATCGGTCATCAGCCAAATACCTCGCTCTTCGCGGGCCAGCTGGAGATGGATGCCGTCGGATACCTGGTGACCCAGGGGAAGTCGACGCGCACCAATGTCCCGGGCGTGTTCGCCGCGGGAGACGTGGCCGACAGCGTCTACAGGCAGGCGATCACCGCCGCCGGATCTGGCTGCCAGGCAGCGCTTGATGCGGAGCGGTGGCTGGAAAGCCAGACTGATTGAGACCACCCAAAGGTCTTCAATGAACTCACGGGTGTCGATCCCGTTTCGGGAAGGAGCGTAATCCCGACACCACCTTGCCGGCCCGGGGAGGTCCGGTGATTCAAGACGTCGAGTGCAGGCAGAAGTTCTGCTTACAAGGCGATTGCAGCTACTGCAGTCGCCTTTGCTTTTGTGTGACATATAGTCCAATGTTATGTCAATATGACACACACCCGTGACATCTGTTCATATGTGATGTGTCTAAATGGCTCATTGTGTGCCTATTTGACATGAATCTTCCATGCAACCGACTCATCTCATCTGCTAATCTATTGATTTTCAATTGGTTATGAAATTGGCATGCGGGTTGCGATTCTGTTTGCCAGACGTGAAGACGACCAAGTAAAAAATCAAAAACAGGAGGAACAGCGATGATGATGCGAGTGAACAGGTTTCCGGTTGTCCATCCCATGTGGGAGAGCGTTCTGGATTTCGATGCGGATCTGGACCGGGTGATGAGGGAGTTTGGCTGGCCCATGCTCACCTCCAGGGCAACCCGGGGACCGCTCATGAATCTCGTGGAGTCCGAAAAGGAAAGCATCCTCGAGATGGAGCTTCCGGGAGTGAGCAAGGAAGACCTCAGGATCTCTCTGGAGAAGGATGTCCTGACGATCACCGGTGAGCGCAAGGCACAGGGGATTCCCGAGGACGCGAAGTGGATTCGTTCGGAGAGCGTCAGCGGAAAATTCCAGCGCTCGATTTCATTGCCTCACCCGGTGGATCCCAAGGCGATCGCGGCAGAGTTGAAGAACGGGATTCTGCGCGTCGTTCTGCCGAAGGGTGAAGAGATGCGTCCACGAGAAATTGCGATCCGTTGAAAAGGAGGACAGACCATGACAAAAGCAGATGTTGAAGTGAAGACGACACATCCCAAGGAAGAGTCGGAAACCGGGCGGTACAGAATCCCGGCGGCCGATGTGTATGAAACCGCGGACGCCTACGTGTTGTTGCTGGACCTGCCCGGCGTGGAGAAAGAAGGGATATCGCTGACGCTGGAGAAGGGAGAGATGCGGGTCAAGGCGGTGGTGGGGGAAGACCCCGGAATCCGGGGGCGCCGGCTCTTCAGCGAAACTGGCCCTGCCACATTCGCCCGTTCGTTCACCCTGGGCGAAGGCATCGATACGCATTCCGTCGATGCGCAGTACGACAAGGGCGTGTTGACGGTGAAACTGTACAAGCATGAGGGGATGAAACCCCGTGAAATTTCCATCAACTGAACGATCCAACACACTGCACATATCAGAAAGGAGGAACACCCGATGACACTTATGCGCTGGACACCTGCCCGTGAACTCCCGGCTCTGCCGTCGGAGGTTCTGGGAATCCAAAAAGAAATCAACCGGATGTTCGACAGCTTCTTCCGGGGGCCGGAGGACGACGGTCTTCAGACCACGTCCTGGAACCCGCTCGTGGACGTCACGGAAAACGATCATGCCTATCTCCTGAACGTCGAGCTGCCGGGTGTCTCCCGCAACGACGTGAAGATCGTCGTCCAGGACAACCAGCTCACGATCCGCGGAGAAAAGAAGCAAGAGAAGGAGTCCAAGAATTCGAACTACCACCGGGTGGAACGGAGCTACGGATCCTTCCAGCGGACCTTCACGCTTCCCTCGACCGTGAAAGCCGAGAAGATCGAGGCGAACTACAATGACGGCGTGTTGTCCATCACCGTCCCGAAGGCAGAGGAAGCCAGGGCGAAGGAGATCGAGGTGAAGGTGAAATAACGGAGATCGCCGGTCCGGAATCCGGCAAGACGTTGGACTGCAGAAAGCCCGCCCAAAGCGGGCTTTTTGCTTCTCCGGCTGCGGTTGACAATATCAGGAGGTTTTATTATTATATGTAAATCAACAACTTACAGCATTCCATCGGATCCCGGCCTATGTCAAAATCCACTAAGTGGTTCCTGGCAATACTGGGTGTCCTTGCCGCTATCGCCATCGTCTTCACACTGGTTATGATTTCCCTGGTGAAAAACGCCGGCGAAAGAACCGACACCGTTTCCTCAGGGTCAGGCGAGAAGATCGCGCTCGTGGAGCTGAAGGGCGTGATTACGACATCGGAAGATGTCGTGCGGCAGCTCAAAAAGTATCGGGACCAGTCCTCCGTGCGGGCAATCCTTCTGCGCATCGACTCGCCCGGCGGGGGAGTCGTCGCCAGCCAGGAAATGTACGAAGAGGTCAGGAAGGTCCGGGAGAGTGGAAAACCGGTCGTGGTTTCCATGGGCGCGATCGCAGCCAGCGGCGGGTACTACGTGGCGTGCGGCGCGTCCTACCTCGTGGCCAACCGCGGAACGCTCACCGGCAGCATCGGCGTCATTTCGGAGTTCCTTCAACTGCAGGAACTGCTCGGCAAGATCGGCGTGGATTTCAAGACCATCAAATCGGGAAAGCTCAAGGATGCCGGGTCCTCCTCGCGCCGCATGACGGACGAGGATCAGCGCTACTTTCAACAACTCATCGATAATGTCCATGCCCAGTTCCGGCACGTCGTGCAGACGGAGCGTGAACTGGATTCCCTCGCGGTAGTGTCGCTGGCGGATGGCCGCGTGTTCACAGGCGAGCAGGCCGTAGCATTGGGGTTGGTTGACACGCTGGGGACCTACGAAGACGCGGTGCAGATCGCCGCGGACATCGCCGGCATCGAGGGAGAACCCACCCTCATCCGCGAACGGAAAACGCGCAGCTTCTGGGAGTCGGTGGTGAATGAGGCCACACACGAGGTTGCGGCTGCGGCGAAGGACGCGCTGGACTGGCCGGTGATGTCGTTCCGGTTCACGGGCGCAGAGTAGAGTCTGAGACTACAACGACGAACACCAAACACTTCGGGAGGATCGACGGTGACAAAGGCGGATATTGTTGACACGATTGCCACTGCGACCGGATTGACCAAGGTGGAGACGGAGGCGGTTGTGGACGGGTTCATTTCCACGGTCATCAATGCGTTGAAGGAGGGGAAGAATATCGAGATCCGCGGGTTCGGAAGCTACAAGGTGAAGAAGCGCAAGGGACGTGTCGCGCGCAATCCGCGCACGGGCGAACAGGTGATGGTCGACGAGCATTGGGTTCCGCTGTTCAAGGTCTCCAAGGAAGTGAAGACCCTCGTGAACGACAACATGAAGAAACCCACGCAACTGTAGGGAACGGCGACAATGGCGGAAGTGAAAGCGAGCTGTGGCGCATGTGGAGCGGCGGTTCCGTGGGGTGTGGACCGGTGCCCCGCATGCGGTGAGGCGTTGCAATGGCAGGAAGCGGCGACGCTCCCGTGCGAGGTGTGCGGGAATGTCAACCCCGCCGGTGCGACGACGTGCGTCAACTGCGGAGCGCGGCTTTCCGGTGCAAAGGCCGACCGGAAGTCCGGCGCCAGGGAACAGCCTCAGCGGGCCAGGCAGAAGCAGGCGAGGGCTTCACGGCCTGCACGCGCTGCATCATTTGAGCCCTGGCAGATCATTTCATTCGTCGCGGTGATCTCCCTCGTCGCGGTGCTGTTGTATGTCGAGCTTTCCCGGGAGCATGCGCCGGCCGGCTCGGTGTCGATGGCAGCGCCGCCGCCGGCATCCATGCCTCAGCTCCAACAGGCACCCGATCTCGGTCCGCTGGAGGCGGCAGTCGCAGCAGATCCCGCAAACCATCAGGCGCTGCTGCAGCTTGCTAATGCGCAGCACGACCACGGCCTGTTCCTCAAAGCCGTGGAGACCTACAAGAAGTATCTTCACGAGTTCCCCAAGAACGCGGATGCCCGAACAGACATGGGGGTGTGTTACTACGAGCTGGGTCTGGCCGATACGGTGAACACGGGCCGGTATTTTGCGCTGGCGATACAGGAGATGGAGGCGGCCTTCCGTGGTTCCCCGACGCACCAGCCGTCGGCCTTCAACCTGGGCGTTGTGCATTTGCAGAAGGGCGATCTGGAGAACTCCAACCGCTGGTTTCGCAGAGCCGCCGAATTGAACGCCACGTCAGAACTCGGCAGGAAGGCGCAGCAGCTACTGGAACAGCATTCGTTTAACCCTTAGGAACGAGAAAGGAGGAGGTATGCCTTGCGGTAAGAAGCGCAAGCGTCACAAGATGGCGACGCACAAGCGCAAGAAGCGGCTCAGAAAGATGCGACATAAGAAGAAGCTCCGCTAGGGGTGCATGTCCCCGCGCTCACGGGAGAGGATCTGGGAGGGTGCAGGAGGAAGACGCGAAGCCCGCGATGATGCTCCGTACTGCACCAACCCAACCGGCAAAAGGTGCCCGTGCGCGGCCCGGGGAGTTCATTGCATTTCTAGGCGGATTGTGCTATACTAGCAATTCCACTCCAATTCTGCGTTTCACGATGATGAGGCACACCATGACGAAGAACGAAGGAATGCTCAAAGGCCTGGTGATCGGGCTCCTTGCCGGCGGCGCGGTTGGTGCCATTGTAGCGCTCCTCTATGCGCCGAAGAGCGGCCGCGAATTGCGCGCTGACATCAAAGATAGGGCCGATGAGTTCCGCGACGATGCCGAAGAATACCTGTCCAACGTCCGCACCAAGGCCGGCGATCTCGTGAGCGAGGCAAAGAAACGGTCCGAGAGCCTGATCTCGGACGCGAAGCGGAAGGCCGATACGCTGCTCGTGGATGCGGAGAAGGTGCTGACGGACGCGCGGCAGAAAACCGCCACGATCGCAGAGGAAGGGACGAAGATGAAGAGCGCCGTTAAAGCCGGCGTGGATGCCTACAAAGAAGAACGTCGTCGTTCGTAATCGATCCCGATCGCGACCAAGGAGGCGTTTGTGGAACTCGTACTTGTCATAGCTCAGATTGTCGCGCTCCTCTGTCTCTCCGCCCTCTGCATCTATATGATCGTCGTCCTGCTTCGCGTCCGGGATATCATGGCGAATGTGGAGAAAGACGTCAAGGAGATCACCTCGCGCGCGGTGCCCGTCCTTGAGAATATGGAGTATATCACCTCGCGCGTGAAAAGCATAACCGACAGCATCGACGACCAGGTGGCGGCGGTCCGGGAGTCCATCGGATCGATCAAGATGATCGCCGAAAACGTGGTGGACCTCGAACGCAGGGTCCAGGAACGCATCGAAGGTCCGATCCTCGAAACCGTCGGCTTTGTGGCGGCGGTCTTCAAAGGCGTGCGAACGTTTCTGGACCGCGTTCGCGTCTGACGTTGCAGGAATCACACGCCGCGGATCCCCGGCGTTTTGGAACCGCGGCGCACCGCGCCATGCGTGCCGGCTCGACCAGTAGCCGTTCAGCCGGTTACCGCACTGTGCTCCCCTGGTTGTGCACTGTTCTGTACTATCCGATGCCGCCGCACCCCCTACGGGGTGCTCACGCCGGCACATGAAATAGACTGGAGGACTGAGAGAGCCCATGAAGGAGTTTACACCTGAACATATCCGCAACATCAGCCTGATCGGGCATGGCGGTGCGGGGAAAACCATGACTGCCGAAGCCCTGCTCTTTTCGGCGGGCGCTACCACCCGGCTCGGCAGGGTCGAGGAAGGGAACACCGTTTCCGACTACAGGGCAGACGAGATCGAGCGACAGATTTCCGTGAGCAGCGCGTTGCTTCACTGCGAATGGAAGGGCACCAAGGTCAATGTGCTCGATACCCCCGGGTACACGGATTTTACCGGAGATGTCAAGGCAGCCCTGCGGGTGACCGACACCGCGGTCCTGCTGCTCAAGGCCGTTGAAGGCGTGGAAGTCGGCACCGAGATCGTCTGGCGCTACGCACAGGAATACCAGAACGGCGTGATCTTCCTCATGAACAAGCTGGACCAGGAAAACGCCGACTTCGAGAAGACCCTGAACCAGGCGCGGGACCTCCTGAGCCACGACATCGTCCCTCTGCAATTCCCGCTCAAGCAGGGACTGGGCTTTGAGGGCATCGTGGATGTTGTCCGGATGAAGCTCCTCAAATTCAAACCGGGCGGGAACGGCAAGTATTCCGAAGAAGAAATCCCGGCCGATGCGCAGAGCAAAGCACAGGAATTGCGCCAGCAGGTTCTGGAACTCATCGCGGAAACCGACGAGAAGCTCCTCAATACGTATCTGGAGAAGGGGACCCTCAGCGCCGAAGAATCGAGGGAAGGGCTTCGTGCAGGCATTCGCCAACGCAAGCTGTTCCCCCTCCTCTGTGCATCCGCCACGCAGAACATCGGACTTTCCAGTTTGCTGGATGCCATCGTGGAGTATTCACCTCACCCGCAAGAACGGGGACCCGTAGCTGCGAAGGACTCCCATAACGGCGCCGACATCGCCGTCATGCAGGATCCCGCAGGCCAGCCGTCTCTGCTCGTCTTCAAGACCGTGTCGGAATCCCATGTGGGCGAACTCTCCTTCTTCCGCGTGTTCAGCGGAACGGTTGCCCCCGGCCTGGATTTGCTCAACAACACCAACGGCAAACCGGAGCGTCTGGCACAGCTGTTTGTCATGGCAGGGAAGGATCGAAAGGAGATCAGCCAATTGCTGGCCGGCGATCTGGGCGCCGTGGTGAAACTCAAGGACACGCACACCAACGATACGCTCAGCAGCAAATCCTTTCCGGTCTCCTATGCGCCGATTGCGTTTCCGGAGTCCGTGTTCCAGATGGCGGTGGTGCCACGGTCGAAAGGGGATGAAGACAAAATCTCTTCCGGACTTCACTCCCTCCACCAGGAAGACCCCACGTTCCGATTTCGCGTGGACCCCGAGCTTCACCAGACCATCGTCAGCGGCCAGGGTGAAGTGCATCTGGATATGATGGTGAAACGGCTCAAGCAGCGCTACAACGTGGAAGTGGATCTCGTGGAACCGCGTGTTCCATACCGGGAAACCATCAAGGCGGTTGTCAAGGATTCCGAATACAAGCATAAGAAGCAGACCGGGGGCCACGGACAATACGGCCATGTGCATCTGCGGCTCGAACCGCTCAAGCGCGGGCAGGGATTCGAGTTTCTGGACGAGATCGTGGGAGGCGTCGTTCCCGGCAAGTTCATCCCCGCTGTGGAGAAAGGTGTTGTGGAGACGATGAAGGAGGGGGTGGTTGCGGGGTACCCGGTGGTGGACGTCCGCGTTGCGCTCCACTACGGCTCGTATCATGACGTGGATTCCTCTGAAATGGCATTTAAGATTGCCGGATCCATGGCGTTCCGCAAGGGGTTCATGGAGGCCAAACCGGTCCTGCTGGAACCGATCTACAATATCGAGGTGCGCGTCCCTGATGACGCTATGGGCGATGTGATGGGCGACATCTCGTCGCGCCGAGGGAAAATCGCGGGGATGGATTCCGCAGGCAGGTATCAGGTCATCCGTGCCACGGTGCCGGCGGCGGAATTGCACAAGTACGCCACCGTGCTCCGGTCGATGACCGGCGGGCGGGGAGTGTACAGCGCCACGATGTCGCACTATGAAGAAGTGCCGCGGGAACAGGCAGAGAAGATCATTGCCGCGGCAGAGAAGAACAAAAACAAAGAACAGGAAGCGTGAGGCGCTCATGGAGCGCATGTGGTCGCCCTGGCGATCGAAGTATATCGCTTCGTTCAAGAAACCCGTTCGCCGGAACCGGAAGGGGAGCAGTCTCTTCACAACCGCACTCCAATCCGGGGCGGATGACCGTCACCTGATCGTCTGGCGCGGGGAACACTGCTTCGTCATCATGAACCGCTATCCGTACAACAGCGGACATCTGATGGTCGTACCGAACCGCCAGGTCAAGAGCATCCAGGACCTGTCAGCGGACGAACTCTCGGAAATCATGCACACCGTCCAGCACGCGATACGTGTGCTGGACGATGTGCTTCAACCGCAGGGGTACAACTTCGGCGCCAACTTTGGAAGAGTAAGCGGTGCCGGCGTGGATGATCATATTCACTTCCACATCGTCCCCCGATGGAACGGAGACACGAATTTCATGCCGATTCTCTCCGATACCAAGGTGATTTCCGATGACATCCGGAAAACCCTGAAAAAGCTGCGAAAATCCTTCAAATTCAAGCCCCAGTAATTAAACGTGGGTCCCGGTGGAGTGTCTAAGGACATGGAGCCGCTGACGGATCTCGAACTTGTCGATGAGGTACGGGCAGGCAATCGGCAGGCGTACACTGAACTCATGAGGCGGCACCAGGAGCGGATCTACTGGGTTGCACGCAGAATGGTCGGGAGCCATGCCGATGCCGATGACATCGTACAGGAAACGTTCGTCAAAGCGTTCCTGAGTCTCGGTGATTTCCGCGGAGAGGCGGGTTTCTACACGTGGATATACCGGATTGCGGTAAACCTCTCGCTGAATGCCCTCCGGAAACGGCATATTGTCGATTATCTCCGTGATAGCGAACTGGCCCGGAAGGTCTTCCCCACGTCACAGGAGAACCCCCACCGGGACCTGGAGAGAAAAGAACTGGAGACCCGGCTCGCGCAGGCGGTCGGGAAGCTTCCCGACAAACAGCGGGCGGTGTTCATCATGCGGTACTACGACGAAATGTCGTATGATGAAATCGCCTATGTTCTCAAAACGTCAGTGGGCGGATTGAAGGCCAACTACTTTCACGCGCTCCGAAAGGTCAAGCAGGAACTGAGAAATGCGCTTGAGGTTTGACAAACGACAGCCGACGGACGAAGAGGAAGAGACACTCAGCCGGTCTCTCCGGGATCTGGCCGCCGATGATCCACCTCCGCAACCGCCGGACCCGGCGTATTGGCAGAATCTTCCGATCCGTATGAACCGGATTCTGGATGAGGCCACAAGCGGCAAGGCCATATCCCTGAGCTGGGCAGCCCGCGTTGCCATACCGGGCATCGTTGCAATACTCTCCTTTCTCATCGGACTCCGGTACTACGCTCCGGAATCCGGGAACTCGGTGAAATCGCTGCGCGAGGTGACCCTGGCCCTGCCTCCATCGGCGGTCGACTCGCTGTCCGTGGCTTCATTGACCACAACGGACACAATGTTCGCAGCGACAGTCGAGAAAGACATTCTGGAGGTCCCCACAGATGACGCCAGGGAATACTACATCGAGCATACAGGCACCTCGACCCTCGTGTCCGATCTCACGGAACAGGAGTTGCGTGAGGTGCTGGTTGCCCTGAGTTCGCACATTGACTAGGAGGGATATGCGACCATGCGACACATTGCTGTCACAGCGATACTGATTGGCGTCTTCTCGGGTCAGGCACTCGCGCAGCCGGGTGGCAGGCCCTTCGAGATGCGTCCTTTCGAGAGGCTCGACCAGCTGCGGAAGGTCCGGATGATCGACGAACTGGATCTGAAGGAAGAACAGTCGGTCCGGTTTGTTGCCCGGCTGAACGATTTTGACAAACGCCACCGGGAGCTGATGAAGTCCAAACACGACGCGCTTGACCGTCTTGAACAGATGATCAAGGACAGTGCTGACGCCAAGGAGCTCGAGAAGGCCTTTCCGCCGATCGTGGCAATTGAGGAGCAAATGGCGTTGGAGAAATCAAAATTTTTCGCGAGTCTAGCGGACATTCTCACGGTTAGCCAGAGGGCCAAGTTTCTGACGTTTGAACGCTCTTTTGACAAAGAACTCAGGGATGCGCTGCGTGAGACTCGGAAAAAGCGGATGAGAATGGATGAGCAGTAACAGGCTTACAGCTTGTACCTGTGAAAGCGAATGAACTGCCGGTTCATTCGCTTTTTGTTTTTTGTGTGATTCCTAAAATTGAATTCTCCATTCCCAATAGTGAAAAAGCCGATCATTCCGTTGTTGCAAAACTCAACACTTCTGGACATCGGATTGAATAGTGGTTATTGGTAGGCGCGAAATCAAGCCGGAAACGACGAAATCTTGGCTAACTTTACATAACGTAAAAATCCCCCTCCTGTGGCATAACAGTTGAAGCCTATCTCGTGACGTTTTTCTGTTTTCCATCTCCACGTTCTTTCCAACTACTCTTCAGGAATTGAACCAGCCGAGAAGACTCTGTCCAATGGACCCAAATGCATGCTAGGTGAAACATGGGGCGGCTGGCAAGAGCAGCAGAAGGGTCAAGGGAAGCATTCGGTACAGTGTGGGTGGAGTCTTCTCAATACTTACATCAACACACAAAGAGAGGTAACGCCATGAAGCGTTTGGTTCTTGTGTTCGGCGTGTTACTGATCGCCGCGCTGCTGGTCGCTCCGTTGTATGACGCGACAGCGCAGAGCATCAAGGTGAAGACGATCGGACGGTCATTGAACAGCTTGACGCCGCCGGTCAAAGGCGCTGCTGCCCCGGCCTGGAATATTGCCACTGGTCTGCGCGCAGTCGGTGTCGAAAGCAGGGCGTATTTCAAAGCCGACACCGCGGGATCAGGTGCGGTCGGGACGCCGTCGTGGGTGTTGACCACCAAGCCGACCGGCTCGGCCACTGTGCTGGACAGCGCCGATGGCAGCTGGATCAATAGCATCAAGCCCGACATGGTCGGCGAGTACGTTGTGACCGCCACGGTAGGCGGCGTGCCTGGAAGCGCCACCGTTTTCGCCAGCACCTATATCGGCGTCGGAACAGCAGCCAATGCAGGTTGCTTCTGCCACCCGACGGCCGCAGATATCAAATCACGGTGGGAGCAGTCGGTGCACGGCACCATCTTTAAGGATGGAATCACCGGGAACGAAGAAGTGGAACGCGGCAAGGGTGCCTATGCCGTCGGCTGCATCAAATGCCACACGACCGGCTGGGATCCCGCCGCCAACAACAACAACTTCGGCTACAAGGTGAAACAGTCCGGTTGGGACACCACCTGGTACCAGGGTCTTGAGTTCATGGGCGGTGACTACTGGATCACCACGGGAGATACCTCCAAGTGGGCGTTGCTTACGGCCGACGAAAAGAAACAAGGCAACATCGGTTGCGAGCAGTGCCACGGACCGATGGCGGATCATACGACGACGGCTGATGTGAACAAGGCCGGCGTCACGATCCAGCCCGACGTCTGCAATCAGTGCCACGACGGTTCGCGCCGTCACAGCCTCGGCACTTTCTATCTGAATTCCGGCCACTACCAGATGCACTACGGTGGCGCGGCAGAAGGCGGTCGTCTCAACTGCCAGCCCTGCCATACCGGCGCGGGCGGTCTCTATTACCTGAGCCACGGCATGGACACCACCGGCATGGCGGCGAACTACGTCGTTTCCCGCGACGCAGCATCCCCGATCAGCTGCCAGGTATGCCACGACCCGCACGGCAACGACAACCCGTACGCGCTCCGCACCATGACCGCGAAGGGTGACTCGCTGCGCAATGGCTATATCATTCCGACCCAGTTCCGCTCCAGCACCTCCGGCGTTTGCTTCGCCTGCCACATCGGACGCTACAGCGTGAAGGCGAAGATCACGACCACGCCGCCGTACTACGGCTGGTCAGATCGGTTCTACCCGCACTACAACCAGCAAGCCGACATGTTGTTCGGCTCGGGCGGTTACCAGTACGGCGACGAAAGCTTCACCGGTCTCATGAGCCACGGCGGCGTCGAAGGGCTCTGCGTTGGCTGCCATATGCAAGGCCGCGCGAACTCTCTGGGCGGCAACAACCCGCTCGCCAATCACTCGTTCAGCATGTCCGACACGATGTTCTCGGCCGGCGTGTACAAGCCGACGAATGCGTGCGCACCGTGCCACGGCGAGATCGAAGATTTCGACGACATCCGTGCCCTCTATGATTTCGACCGCAATGGATCAATCGAAGGCGTGCAGACCGAAATCGCCGGCTTGCTGAATGCGGTGAAGGCCATGCTCCCGCTCGATTCCTCCACCGGTGAACCGGTCACCATGCGCAAGGACAGCCTCGCGGTGAAGAACCGCCCCGACCTTATCCAGGGAGTCTGGAACTACTACTTTGTGAAGACCGACCGCTCCATGGGTATCCACAACACGAAGTATGCAGTCCGGTTGCTCTACAAGACCCTCGGCTGGACTCCGCTGGATGTCGAAACGACACCCGGAACGCCGACAGAGTTTGCGCTGAACCAGAACTATCCGACCCCCTTCAACCCGACGACCAACATCAGCTTCGCAATGCCGAATGACGGTCATGTCCTGTTGCAGGTGTTTGA
This sequence comes from Bacteroidota bacterium, assembly GCA_020846365.1. Classification (GTDB taxonomy): domain Bacteria; phylum Bacteroidota; class Ignavibacteria; order UBA10030; family UBA6906; genus JAGDMK01. The sequence goes on along the minus strand of JADLEA010000302.1, from coordinate 2,482 downwards.
TGTCACCGGCGCGCTGGTGAAGACCCTTGTTGACCAGTCCGTCCGGGCCGGCAACATGCAGGTCACCTGGGACGGCACGAACCTGAAGGGCGGCAAAGTTGCTAGCGGCGTGTATCTCTATCGCATGGCCACGGACAACTTCGTCACCGCAAAGAAGATGGTCCTCATGAAGTAATGTGAGGCGGCATCAGTCGTACGTTTCCCGGAAGAGGCAGGCGGCAATACGTCGTCTGCCTCTTCCCTTTCATGGAGGGTCCTCGTGCGTCGTTTCGGGATGATAGCATTCTGTCTCGCTCTGGCTGGATATCCTCTGTCAGCAGGTGATCCTTCCGTTCTCCACAGGTGTGCAACCATAGCTCACACGCAGGCGGCGCAGCCCTCCTCCGAAACCGGCGGCATCTATCTCCCCGCGCAAGGAGTCCTTCGCGTGCTGGTGGTCTTTGCGAGCTTTCCGGATGACGAAACGCACCATCCGTACTGGCCGGCGCATCAGCCACCTTCCTTCATGAACCAATTCATCGACCCGGACACCGCCACGCGTTCCACCGCCCCTTTTAATCTCACGCACTACTTTCGACAGATGTCTCTGGGAAGATTCCATCTCGTGGGCGAAGCACTCTGGGTAGAATCTACCCATTCACAGGAAGAGTACCGGAACGGGTCGTTCGGCCGGGCCAACACGGATATCCTGTCTGGCCGCATCGATTCGCTCGTTGACTTCTCGCTGTACGACAACTGGAAACGCATCGCCGACTATACCCACCTGGAGGAACCGGACAGCATCGTGGACATGATCATCATGGTGTGGCGCACCACGATGTTCGAGTTCATCGGCGAGGCCTCTCTCGGGTACAAGCCCCCTGTTCCCGTTGACGGGAAGCGGATCGAGATGGGGTATCCTGCCCATATTCCTCTCCCTGTGGGATCGGGAGTCACCTGCGAATATCAGTACGGGGACGATCCGCAGCGTGTCATGCGTACGATGGTGCACGAGGTCGGTCATTGGCTCCTGGGTCTATACCACCCGTACAACGGGCTGAAGCCGGACGGCAAGTTCCAGTTCTGGGGAATGCTCTGCCCGAGTCAGCGGACCTCCGTCTGTGCAAATGCGTATGACAGGGAGCGGCTAGGGTGGATAACTCCGGTGGAGCTCGCGCCGGGCACCTCGATTGCGCTGGGCGATTTTGTGACAACCGGTGAGGCCGGCAAGTATCACCCTGTAAACGGCGAACCCTTCGAGTACTTCTACTTCGAAAATCACCAACGGTTGTCCGTGCTGGATGACATCACGGTCAACCCGCTCGACCGCGGTCTCTGGGTGCTGCATCAGCAGGCCCCCTATCTGGAATCAGACAATTTCCGCATCCTCCCCTCCGACGGCACATGGGAGTGGCCCGCGCACAACGCGACGAGTTCATGCTTTGGTTCAGCGATTCCGGTTTTCTCCAGGGGGGACCCGATGGTGGCGATCGGCCGATCCCACCGCGACCAGCTGGTATCCCCCAGCAGCTTGCTGAACTGGCTCCTGGCTTACCGGGGGCCCGAAGGAGTCATTACGTGCGGACGATTCTTCGAAGGGGAAGGATTCCGAGGTGCGTTTGACACGCTCTCCGCGAACGTCCTTTCACCTTCCAGCAACCCGGGAAGCCACACGTGGTCCGGCATACCCACAACCTTCGCTTGCGAAGTGATTGGAGAACAAAACGGCGTCCTCACCATCACGATTCCCGGGGATCCCACAGCCCTTGCCCCGGCCCGGAGGTACCTTGGCGTCCATCCCGACAAAGACTCGACGCAGGAAGGGGGCCTCCTTCTCGCCTGGGGTGAACAATGGAGCCATGGTCAGCCGCTGGAGCCGGATGTCATTGAATCGCAACTTGAGAGGCGCGTGGATGATGATTCGGTCTGGGCTTCGGTGTTTGCCGGCGCAGGTACAAGCTGGCGCGACACGACGCTCCCGTATGACACTGCGGGGACGCACGTTGCCCGCTTCCGGGTGCGCGTGGTGGACGCTCAGGGAAAACACTCAGCATGGTCAGAAGTCTACTGTGCGCGTTTCTCCGCCAGCACAAGCATCGAACGGGGCACGCCCGCAGCTCTGCCGTCCGGTGAGATGCTCGTGTCCAATTTCCCCAACCCGTTCAATCCGCACACCTCGATTCGGTTCCGGTTGATCTCCGGCGGTTGGACCTCAGTCGAGGTGTATGACGTGCTTGGAAGACTCACGCGTACACTCGTGCGTCGGTATCTTTCAGCGGGAACACACGAATTCAGCTGGGACGGTCGGGATGAGCAGGGGCGTGATGTCGCCGGGGGCGTGTACGTCTATCGAATAGCCGGGAATGCATGTGCGGCAAGCAGGACGATGCTTCTCCTGCGTTGAGCCAGTGTGAAGCGGACTGTGCCCGCGTTCATTGCGGGCAGAAGCCCGTTCCCAACCCGACGGGAGGATGACGTTCCGCCCCTCATACTGAACTCTCGC
>JADLEA010000301.1 GCA_020846365.1 Bacteroidota bacterium | reverse complement strand
GATGCAACCGGCGCACACAGGGCTTCAGGCGAAGCCGTCCGGGAAGACTTTGCCGGGATTCAGGATTCCCTTCGGATCGAACACACGTTTGATCTCATGCATCAGGCGGAGTTCCACCGGGTTGAGCGCGATCGGCAGAAAGGCCCGTTGCGTGTAGCCGATGCCATGTTCGGCTGAGATGGTCCCTCCCAGACTCACCGTCAGGGTGAAAATCTCTCTGATGGCGGGATCAATGACCCTGTTCCAGGTCTCTTCATCCAGCGTATTCTTCAGAATATTGACATGGACGTTGCCGTCGCCCGCATGACCGTAGCATATGGACGTCAGCCCATACCGGGCACAGATCTCCTTAACACCTTTTACCAGCTGTGGAAGATGAGCGCGCGGGACGACGGTATCTTCTTCCTTGTATGCCGAAATGGATTTCACCGCTTCGCCGATGCCGCGCCTGAGGGCCCACACCTCTTCTACCTTTTGTCTGTCCTCCGCCAGCAAAACATCCGCCGCGTTGTGTTGCTCCACCACCTCCGCAATTGCGATAATTTCCTCGGTCAGCGCTTCTTCGTTGTTCCCGTCCACTTCGATCAGGAGTTGGGCCGCTGCGTTTCCGTTGGGGAAGTGTTTTCCCTGGCGTTCCTCGGCGGCCTGTACGGCCGCTCTCTCCAGAAATTCCAGCGCCGAAGGGGTGATCCCCCGTTGAAATATGCCGGCCACGGCCGCAGCCGCTTCTTCCAGCGTGTGAAATGCGACGAGGACGACTTTCTTCATGCGCACCATAGGCACCAAACGGAGGAAGACCTTCGTGATCACCGCAAGGGTCCCCTCGCTTCCGATAATCAGCTGGGTCAGGTTGTACCCTGATACGTTTTTCAGAACCTTTGCTCCGGTGGTGAAGATCTCACCGTTCGGGAGGACCGCCTCGATACCCAGGACGTAGTCTTTTGTCACGCCATATTTCACGGCGTGCGGACCGCCCGCGCATTCGGCGAGATTCCCTCCGATGAAACAGCTTCCCCGGGATGCAGGATCGGGAGGATAGGAGAGGCCGGCACTCTCAACTTCTTCCTGGAGCTTCTGTGTGATCACTCCCGGCTCGACGGTGGCCTGAAGATTCCTGGTGTCGATTTCCAGGATGCGGTTGAACCGGCGCATGGAGAGGCAGATTCCGCCTGCGACAGGTAGGGCCCCGCCGGAGAGTCCCGTACCGCCCCCGCGCGGTGTGACGGGGATTCCGTGTCCGGACGCCAGGCGCATGATGGCAGACACCTGCTCCGTTGAGTCGGGCTCGAGCACAACGCCCGGCGGGAAGACGAGATCCTCCGTCTCGTCCTGACCGTGCAGGGTCAAAGATTCCTGGTCCGTGCGGACAAACTCCGCCCCTACGATTGCCGCGAAGGCGTCAAGGAGTGATTTGTCAATCGAAGGCGCCGGTTGGGGTACAGGCATGCAGATCTATCCCTTCAACATCTCGAGACTCTTCTCCAGCTTCTCCATGGTGTGCCCGAAGGCATCCAGCTTTTCCCGTTCCCGCTCGACCACCTCCGGGGGTGCCTTTGCCACGAAGCTCTCATTGGACAGCTTGCGCTGAACGCCATCCAGCATTCCGGCGAGCCGGTCGATTTCCTTCTGAAGCCGTGCACGCTCGATCTCAAGGTCGATGAGACCCTCCAGCGGCACGAAGAGCTCTCTGCCGTCCACCACCGCACTCGCGGAGAGTTTGGGCCGGGTCGTTTCGTCGATGAATCCGAGCGATGAGACGCGCGCAAGCCGCTGGAGATACCCTTCGTACCGCCGGATGCTCGCGCGGGATTTCTCGTCGGTCAAACGCATCAGGAGTCCGATATCTTTCGAAGGAACGATCCCCATTTCGCTTCTGATCGTGCGGACGTTCTCGATAACATTCTGGACAAACATCATCTCTTTCTCGACGTCCGTATCGACGAATGACATGTCGGCGGGCGTTATCCGGGCACGCATGATGCTCTCGAGCGGTTGGCGTTTGCGGATGTTCTGCCAGAGCTCCTCCGTCACGAACGGCATCAGGGGATGAAGAAGACGGAGCGCCGCGTCGTACACGTCAATAGCCCTCGACACGACAGCCTGTTTCACCGCTTCCGGTTCCGATCCGTACAGACGGGATTTTACCATCTCCAGGTACCAGTCGCAGTAGTCATGCCAGAAGAAATCGTAAATGGTCTTGGACACGCGGTTGATGTCGAACTGCACCATCGCGGAATCGATTTCCGCGGTGGTCGAATGTAGTCGCGACAGAATCCAGCGGTCCGCCAGATCCAGATGATCGAGGGTGAACGGGGTATCAGCGGTGCGCGATGCCTCGCCGATCTGGTCCCGGTTCATGAGCACAAACCGTCCCGCATTCCAGATCTTGTTTGCGAAGTTCCTACCGAGCTCGTTCTTCTCCCTGGAATACAGGATGTCCTGCCCGAGCGGCGCCAGGTAGAGAATAGTGAAGCGCACGGCGTCGGCGCCGTAGTCGGCAATCAGATCGAGCGGTTCGGGTGAGTTGCCGAGCGATTTGGACATCTTCCGGCCCTTGTCGTCCCGGACCAGGCTCGTGAAGTACACATCCCTGAAAGGCACATTGTCCGTCGGCGCGGTGGTTCCGGTGAACGACGGTGCGAACTTGAGACCGGCCATGATCATCCTGGCCACCCAGAAGAAGATGATATCCGGGGCCGTAACGAGCGTGCTCGTCGGATAGAAGTATCGCAGGTCTTTTTCCGTTCCCGGTTTTCCCCCCATTGGCCAATCATGTACCGAGAACGGCCAGAGCCAGGAGGAAAACCAGGTATCCAGTACGTCTTCATCCTGCCTCAAGGAGGTGCTTCCGCATCGGGGACACGCGGCCGGAGCACTCCGGCTCACGATCGGCTCCGGGCAACCGGGCTTGTCGTCCCGTCCTTCGCAATACCAGACGGGTATGCGATGTCCCCACCAGAGTTGCCGGGAAATGCACCAATCCCGAATGTTCGACATCCAGTGCTCGTACACCTTCGTCCAGCGGTCAGGATAAAACCGGACCGTTCCGTTCTGGACCACCTCAAGTGCCGGCGCGGCAAGCGGCTGCATGCGCACAAACCATTGATCTGACAGATACGGCTCGATGACGGTGTCGCAACGATAGCACCGCCCGACGTTGTGCACATGGTCTTCGGTCTTCAGCAGGAGTCCGCTCTTCTCCAGGTCCTCGAGCACAAGCCGGCGTGCCTCGTACCTGTCCAGATCCCGGTACTTTCTGGGGACGCTATCGATGGTTCTCGCCGAAATGTCGAAGATGTTGATCTGCGGCAGCGAATGCCGGACGCCGATCTGATAGTCATTGGGGTCATGCGCGGGTGTGACCTTTACCATGCCTGTACCGAACGCGGGATCCACAAAGTCGTCTGCGATGATGGGGATTTCCCGCTCTGCCAGCGGCAGAAGCGCCATGCGGCCGATCAAATGCTTGTACCGCTCGTCTTTGGGGTTGACCGCAATAGCGGTGTCGCCGAGCATGGTCTCCGGTCGCGTCGTCGCCACCGTGAGAAACTTCTTCGTCGGCGTGCTCTTGCCTTTGGCCAGAATGGGATACTTGATGTAGTAGAGCTTCCCCTTCGCCTCGCTATAGTTGACTTCGTCATCGGAAATTGCCGTGTGGTCTTTCGGGCACCAGTTGACGATATACTTGCCGCGGTAGATCAGCCCTTCTTCATAGAGCCGCACGAAGACTTCCCGCACGGCGGCCGAGAGGCTCTCGTCCATGGTGAACCGTTCACGGTCCCAATCGCAGGAGGTGCCCAGCTTGCGCAGCTGCCGGATGATGACGCCTCCGTATTGCTTGCGCCACTCCCAGACTCTCTCGACGAATTTCTCCCGGCCGAGGTCGTGCCTGGTTTTCCCCTCTTTAATGAGCGACCGTTCGACGACATTCTGCGTGGCAATGCCGGCATGGTCTGTTCCCGGGATCCAGCATGCCTCGTAGCCCGTCATGCGCTTGTACCGTATGAAGGCATCCTGAAGGGTGTTGTTCAGGATATGTCCCATGTGGAGGACGCCCGTCACATTGGGCGGGGGGATGACAATCGTGTACGGCTTTTTCTCGGGATTCACCTGGGCGCGAAAGAGGTGGTGCTCCTCCCAGAAGCGGTACCACTTTTCTTCGGTTTCCTGCGGGTTATAGGTCTTCGGAAGTGCAGTTGCTGGGGGTTGATCCGACAAGTAATGCTCCAACTGGTTGTTATCGGGCTGAAGGACCGGAGGTGGACGGTTTCTTACCGAACGCGGAATGAGCGTTCGTGGAAGAACCTGTTGCCCATTTTGTCGGCCAGTTGAATGGTGAGCCGGTGGGGCCCCCTCGCCAGGGGAGTTGCGGGCTGCGCAGTCACTCTGCGGTGTTCACCGTCGATTTCCGGGATAATCATAGTCGAATCAATATACACCTTTACTTCCCGATATTCAACGCCGGCCAGATTGTCGCGAAAACGGAAGGAAATCAAAGGTCGGGGTCCTTGCCCATCTATGCGGAGGCGGTACACCTCGGGTGGAACGGCATCTTCGCGGAGGGCAATGTCGCCCAGAAATCTGTGCAGCGTTGTCGAGACCCGGCCCAGCGAGTCTGGCTCAGCCCGGGACAAGAACGTCCATGATTTCTCGCTTCGTGTGTACACGCCGGCGTGCTTCATCCATGAAGGCACCTGCAGCTCGAACTCGAGGCCGTCGTCCAGAGGGATGCCGGCCGGTTCGATGTCATAACCCACCACACCCTTCTCGTCAACCGGCGTCGCGGTGAGATCAATGGGATGGAAGAGTGAGCCCGGGCGATGCCGTATGCGCAGTGCGCCGCCGTCCACCTCAATCACTCCGGCGAGCGCGGGGTCAATGCGATGTGTCCGCACTCCGGGACTCCCGGCCGGGTGAGGGCGGTAATTGTTCGCAGCGGATGGCGCCTCGCCGGCGCTCCGATGTGGACGCACATTCTCCGCGCGAGTCCGGAAGGAACCCGAAAGGACCGATGCGTTGCCGTTGTAGTCGACACACGTGATCGCAAAGGTGTGGCGCCCCGGTGGGAGTAACGGAGTGATCAGCATGCCGCTTCCGTATTCCATACCGGGAAATATCGGAAGCCGGTGGTAGGTGTCCAGAAACAGTTTGTGAAATCTTCCCCTGCGCTTCATCTCCGGGTCCTGCAAATACACGAGCCGGATCTGATGCCCGTCCCGGAGAGGCACGCGGTCGTATCGAACATCAAAGACATGCACGCTGTCCACTTCCAGCCGGAGCGTGTAGTAGCCATGGAAGTAGTTGGAGAAATCCGATCTATCGCGAACGTCTGCCGCAAGCCCGACGGTTCCGTCGAGGAGCGGCGACTGATCCAGCGTATAGCGGGAGGACGATACCTGCCGGGACGCGATCGCGCGCGGTTTCGGTTCGCCATCGATCAGTCCTGTAGAATCGAGCGGCACGAAGGCAATTCCCCTGAAAATCGGGGGGAGGCCATCCTGGACCGAGAACGGCTCGGCGAGCAGGGGATTGATCGTGTTTCTGTTCTCATCCCGGATTTCAAAATGCAGGTGGGCAGAGCCCGAGCCCGTGTCTCCGGCGTAGGCGATGGTTTGCCCTGCGGTGACCGGCAGTTCGTCCGGCGGAAACTCAAGCTCGACGGGGAATCGGCCTTTGCGGTATTGCTCCGCTTTGACCAGAGAGTCAATCCAGGGAGGGAATCCCTGAAGATGTGCATAGGATGTGGTGTAACCGTCGCGATGACGAATATGGATGATTTTGCCGTATCCCGTGGGCGAAATCGTGATGCGTCGCACGTAGCCGTCGCGCGAAGCCATGACGGGAAGTCCCAGAGTGTCGCCCGTGCTGATGTCAATGCCTGCGTGGAAATGGGTGGAACGGTATTCTCCAAAAGAGGAGGTCATGACAGTGCTGGTCTTCATGGGCCAGATGTACGCGGAGAGGTCGGTCCGGATGGTATCGTAGGGGTTGAAATCGGTTCTCAGCGGCTCCGGAGCAAATCCGGTGACCCTGTTCATGCCGGAAGGGAAGACAAACGCCGCGGCCGCAATGCACAGCAGGCGTATGATGGTCCTCAGCACGGTTCCTCCCTTCGGCCCATCAGTCGTGCCGGGAAACAGATACGGTGAGAGAGCCGACGTCTTCTAATTCGGCCAGAAGAATGTCTCCCGGCTTCGCCGGCCCGACGCCATCGGGCGTCCCGGTGAAAATCAGGTCGCCTTGTTCGAGCGTAAAAACAGAAGAGATGTACGCGATCATCCGTTTGATGCCGAAGATCATGTGCCGGGTATTGGATTGCTGGCGCACCGTTCCATTGACGCTGAGCCGGATGTCGAGAGCATGGGGGTCTCGCACGCGCTCGGCGGGAACGAATGTGCTGATCGGTGCGGAGGTGTCAAAACCCTTTGCGACGCTCCAGGGGAGCCCCTTCTTCTTCGCTTCAGCCTGCACGTCGCGCAACGTCATGTCCAGTCCGACCGCATACCCCAGAACATGCTGTAATGCCTTCTCTTCGGGGATGTTTGTCCCATCGCGGCCGACGAGGAGCACCATCTCCACCTCATGGTGCAGCTCACGGGAGAATGGCGGGATGTGCACCACTCCCTTGTTTTCGAGGAGAGCGCTGGCAGGTTTAAGGAACAGGACGGGTTCCGACGGCACCTCCGCATTCATTTCTTTCGCATGAGCCGGATAGTTGCGGCCCAGGCATATGATCTTCCCCGGTCGTATTCCCCGATCTGACCCGGCCAGCTGGAGTTGCATCATCGTGAGAGCCCTTCCGTTTTCATTCTCCTTCCCATACTAGACTAATATAGAGACGCATGGAGTGAATCGCAAGAAGACCCCGGCTTGCAATTCCACCAAAAACTGGCTACTATCCTGCACACCAACCTTTTTCAGTCCATCGGAGCAGTTGTGGCAATTACGTATGCCCAGGCGGGGGTTGACATTGCGGCCGGTAATGCCTTTGTCCGCCGCATCAAGAAGGAAGTCCGCTCGACGTTTACGAAGAGAGTGCTGAGGGACATCGGCGCGTTCGGATCGTTTTTCGATGCCCGGTTCACGGGATACCGTTCACCTGTGCTCGTCTCCAGCGTGGATGGCGTCGGCACCAAGCTGCTTGTTGCCCGAATGGCCGGCAAACACGACACCGTAGGCCAGGATCTGGTGAATCATTGCGTTAACGATATCCTGGTATGCGGCGCAATGCCCTTGTACTTCCTCGACTATTTTGCGACCGGCAGATTGAATTTGAGGGCCTCCACAGATCTTATCAAGGGATTTGCGAAAGCATGCCG
>JADLEA010000300.1 GCA_020846365.1 Bacteroidota bacterium | reverse complement strand
TCGAACAGGTGCCTGTACCTGGATTCGCTGTCCCTGAGTTTCCGTTGCATCCTGTGCCGCTGGAGGGCAAGCTGCAACTCCGCGCGAATTTCCAATCCGTCATATGGCTTGAAGACCACCGCCTGCGGCTTCAGTCTGTTCGCACGGTCGATCGTGGCCTGATCGGAGAAAGAAGTCGCGAAGATGAAAGGGATATCTATCTTCTCCAGAATCCGCTCCGCCGCCGTAATCCCGTCCATGGATCCCCTGATCTTCACGTCCATCAGAATGATGTCTGGGCTCTGCGTCAGTGCAAGGTCAATCGCCTCGGGACCGGTTGCCACCGGTCCAACGACATCGTATCCCGCGCCGAGGAGAGCCAACCGGATGTCGGCGGCAACGATCGCTTCGTCCTCCACGACGAGGACAGAAACGGGCCTGCTTGCCTGGAGTGCCGCATCATCAAGCCGCATGGTGTCTTCCCCACGCAGTATTAGTATCGTATTTGGCCTGTCCCACGGGCCAGGCGTGTTCTGCAATCTTCATGCGCTACCATTCGTTCGGTCCAGCTCTGCAATGCCCCCGATCGCGGCGAGCAGATCATCAATATCCGCGGATTTGTCAAAGACGAAATCTGCTCCGGCCCTGTAACACTCTTCGGCGACCTGGGGGCCGGTATAGTTCGAGAACACTGCAAAGACTGCCCCCGCCGCCAGCTTTCTGGTGCTCTTCAGAACCGCAAGACCGTTCTCCCCGGGAAGGGAGAGATCCAGAACGACGATCCGCGGTTGCTTCTCGCCGATCTGGCGTATGGCCTCAGTGGCGTCTGCCGCATCCCCCACGACGTGAACGTGCCGGATCGACTCGAGCAACCGGCGAAGCCGGTCACGCACTGCCGATGCATCATCCACGATGAGAACCGAAGTACCAGTGGCCATGAGATCCTCGACTGTTCTGGGGTCAATATAGAGGTGGTATCGCGGCGCGGGTAGAGATGGATCTTAGGAAAATCGTGTAGTTCGCCGCAGGACAGAGCGTAGTGTACGGGAGGATGCGCTGGCTAGGAAGAGGGCGCGGATCCGGTCAGACCGTGGCCTATGGCATAACTCATGAGCTCGGAAGTTGAGGAGACCCCCATTTTCTCCATCAGGCGGGCGCGGTACGTGTTCACCGTGGCGGGACTGATCCCCAGCACCCCGGCAATCTCAGGGCCCGTCTTCCCCTGCGCAATCAGCAGGAGGACCTGATACTCCCGGTCGGACAACATCTCATGCGGCAGTTTGTCGGTGGTCTCATCGAGCGCTTCTGCCAGACGGTCGGCCAGATGGGAGCTGACGTACCTCCCACCCGCAGCCGCCTTCCTGATGGCTTTCAACAACTCTTCCGATGCCGTTTCCTTCGTAACGTATCCGGAGGCCCCCGCGCGAAGCATCCGTATGGCCACAAAGTCCTCAGGATGAGCGGTGAGAATCAATATCCGGAGCAACGGCCGGAGGGCCCGGATATCCTGGATGACCTCAAGCACCGGGCGGCCGGGCATGGAGAGGTCCAGGAGGAGCACATCGGCGTTCATCGTCGGGACCAGCCCCATGAGGTCATCGGCCGTAACCGACTCCCCCGCCAGCTCAAGGTCGGGCTCACTCTGGAGGAGCCTCTTAAGCCCCTCCCGAATGAGTGCATGATCGTCAGCGATGAATACGCGAATCACGTCTTCGGCCCCAAAGCTCTCTATTGTGATGCTGCCGGAAGCGGGATGGCAATGTGAATCCTGGTTCCTTTCCCAGGCTGGCTTTCCACGCGCGTCGTACCCCCTAGTCTCATCGCACGCTCACGCATGCCGAGCATGCCGAGCGACGTGTGCGAGGACGGCTTCGCAGGATCGAACCCCCTGCCGTCGTCCGCTACCGTGAGCGTGACTTCTCCGGATGAGATCTGGAGCCGTGCATCGACGGCGGTGGCGTTCGCATGTTTCGTGACGTTCGTCAGGATCTCCTGGTAGATGCGGAAGAGCGCAGTTGAATGACCGGAGGGTATCCGGCTTGCCGGGCGATCGGCCCTGAACGCGCATGTCACACCGGTCCGCTTCTGGAAATCCTCTCCGAACCACTGCAGGGCTGCGACCAGCCCGAGCGTATCCAGGACTTCCGGGCGGAGGTTGCGTATGATGCGTCGCAGTTCCTGCACGCCTCCGTCGATGGTCTTCGCGACGTCGGCGATCTGACGGCGGAATGCGGTTTTGACTTCGGGCGGGATGACGGGATCAAAGGTCTGTTCTACCATGGCAACATCAAGCTTGAGCGCAGTGAGGATCTGGCCGAGATCGTCATGGAGCTCCCGTGCGACGGCAGCCCGCTCATCTTCTCTGGCATCCTGCAGCGACGCCGCCAGCACTTTGAGCTGGTCACGGGATTCCCTCAGCTCGTCAAGGATGTGCTTGCGTTCGGTGATATCCTGCATCGCGCCCCGGACTCTCTTGACTTTCCCATTTTCGATGACCGCGTGCCCGATCGTCCGGACCCATTTCCGCTTCCCGTTTGCGGCGACCAGTTCGAGTTCAAGGTCGTAGGGGGTGCCGTTCACGATCGCCGCATTGACGGCCTCTTCGATCTTCTTCTTGTGTTCCCCCTCGTAGAACTGGAGGCCGAAGATTGCGCTCGTCTCGGATGTATGCTCGACTTCATGGATTCTCGCGATCTCTTCGGTCCAGCTCCCCTGCATGGTCTCGGGGTTGAAGTCCCATCCTCCTACGTGAGCGATCTCGCCCGCCACGCGCAGGAGTTCCTCCTGCCGCGCAACGGACGCAAGCGCCCGCCGCAGATGCATACGGTGTTCATGGAGTTCCCTCTCAACTCCCTCACGCCTCGTGACGTCGCGGATGATCATCATCCGCCATGTCCTCCCCGCGGCGTCAACGTTGCGCACGCTGGTCTCGACCGCAATCCGCGATCCGTCTTTCTTCTGGTGTACGGTTTCCAGAACGGCGCTCCCGGACTGCCCGGAGAGGCCCGTCACATCAGGCAGGATTTCGCTGGCATCCGGCGGCTGGAGATCACGGAGCGGTTTGCCCGGCAACTCCGTCCCGGAGTATCCATAGAGCTCGACCATCCGATCGTTCGCTGCCGCAATTCTCCACTCTTCGTCCAGCAGGATCATGGCGTCATTCGCGGCATCCATCAGCGGCTGCAGGTTCGCAACGAACTGCGCCGAATGCGACAGTGTACTTTCGGGGGTCATAGGTCAAAGTCCGTGGTGGGTGACAATTGGCTGAACCGAGGGGGAGACAACGGAAGAGAGGGGAAGGAAAGGACGGGGCGACGCGATGCGCAGTCTTTCACCGGCATCGGAGAACAGTTACCCAACAGCCAGAATATGGCGCCCGCCATCACCATTCCTGTAGATTCAATGAACTCGATTACACAGGGAATCTACGATTTGACGGGCACACTTTCAACCATGATCTTGCCCGGCGGGCCCGGAACCCGGTGTCCCGCTGGCCCGGGCTTAAGGTATCGTCGGGCGGAGGTCGATCTCGCTGAACATGGCCCTCCCCTCAGCCGTCACCGCGAACACGACCGCGGTACCGACGTCTTCGGGGCGGGGGATGTTTGAGCCCTTCTTCCCGGTTTTCGAGAATGAGGTCTCGACCGAGCCCGGGCAGATGGTGATGGTCCGGATATTGTGCTCCCGCACGTCCAGCATCATCGAGCCCGCAAAACCTCTCAGCGCCCACTTGGTGGCACAGTATCCTGAGCCGTTCTTCATGATGTTCTTGCCGGCAAGCGAGGCGACGTGTATGATATCTCCGCCGCCGGCACGCTGGAGGTGAGGGAGTGCCGCCTTCGTCATCAGAAACACTCCCCGCACGTTCGTGCCCCACATCGCATCGAACTCCTGAACAGAGAGTTCGGTGACCGGCTTGAAATACCCGACGCCTGCATTATTGACCAGAATGTTCAACCCGCC
>JADLEA010000299.1 GCA_020846365.1 Bacteroidota bacterium | reverse complement strand
GAACTTCTTCGACAGTGGGTCTCTCGGGGACGCAATCTGAAGTGAAAGGGACAGGATATCTTGGTGGTCTGACGTATGCATACGGGCTCGAAGAGAATCTTGCCGTTACGGTGAGCGCAGGGGTACTTGCCGTGCAGGCCACCTCGACAGTGGGACTGACATCCACATCGCAGCACGTGAGCTCCGTTGTGCCCGTGTTGATCGGCGTCCGCTACTACGTACCCTATCCGAAACCGGACGGCAAGGTAAGGCCGTTCCTTGCTGCTGGCATCGGATCATACATCGGGACGGAGACAAAGAACGAGATACTTGTTCAGGAGAGCAGAACAGAGACCGCCTTTGGTGGGCGTCTGGGGGTCGGCGTGGATTTCCATCTTGGTTCCCACTTCAAGCTCGCCGCGCTAGTCGGTCATCACCTGATGACGGACTTTGCCACGCCGATCTCCGGACGCAGGAATTACAATGGCACGGGGTTCGGGATGGAGGTAGGATACATCTTCTAGCCCATCTGTCGCGGCGCATTCCGGCGGCCATGAGACAGGTGTCGGCTGTAGTGATTCGGCAACGCTGATCTCCGCCTTCCGGCGGCATCTTCCTTCAGGCGTGAACATGGACAAGCCGTGGCTCCTCTGGGAACCACGGCTTGTTTTATGACCGCGTCGATGCTCAGAGATGTCCAGCAACCGGCGTTCAGGCCCGGTTCGCGCTTCCGAGCACGTTAACGATCTTGTGCTTATAGAGTGCTTTGAGCTGGTCTCGTGCGGGGCCCAGGTATTTCCGCGGGTCGAATTCCGCGGGGCTGTCCACAAAGACCTTCCGGATTGCGGCGGTCATGGCGAGCCGCCCATCCGAATCGATGTTCACCTTGCAGACCGATGACGTTGCAGCCCTGCGGAGTTGCTCCTCGGGGATGCCCACCGCGTCCTTCAGTTTCCCGCCATGACCGTTGATGATTTTCACGAGGTCCGGCGGCACTGATGAGGCCCCATGCAGCACGATCGGGAACCCGGGAATCCGGCGCTCCACCTCTTCAAGGATGTCGAATCGCAACGGCGGGGGGACCAGGACGCCGTCCGCGTTCCGCGTGCACTGTTCTGGTTTGAATTTGTTGGCGCCGTGCGACGTGCCTATCGAGATGGCCAGGGAGTCCACGCCGGTCTTCTTCACAAAATCCTCCACCTCTTCCGGGCGGGTGTAATGGGTTACTTCGCTCGAAACCTCATCCTCGATACCGGCAAGTACGCCCAGTTCACCTTCCACGGACACGTCATATTTGTGTGCGAACTCGACAACCTGGCGGGTGAGTTCCGCATTCTTTTCGTAGGGAAGATGTGAGCCATCGATCATGACTGAAGAAAACCCGGATTCGATGCAGGATTTGCAGAGCTCGAACGTATCGCCATGGTCCAGGTGGAGCACGATCGGGATCCCGTATCCCAGTTCGTGGGAGTAGTCCACCGCGCCCTTGGCGAGGTGTTTCAGCAGGGTCTGGTTGGCATACTTCCGGGCGCCACTGGAGACCTGCAAGAGGACGGGTGATTTGGTTTCCACGCAGGCGCCGATAATCGCCTGTAATTGCTCCAGATTGTTGAAATTGAAGGCGGGAATGGCATACTTGCCCTCCATGGCCTTGCGGAACAGCTCCTTGGAATTGACGAGTCCGAGCTCTTTGTAATGTGTCATTGCGCTTGACGCCCTTCAGATAGGAATGAGTACTCCATAAGATGCCGGATTTTTCCGCCCAATGCAAGTGGGAAGGTTACATGGGGGAATTGGCGATTGGGGGGGAAGGATCGTCCGAGCAATTGTGGCGTCAGCGTCCGCAAGCCGACCGCTTTATGATTCTCCCCAGAGGGTCGCAACAACGCGCCTGTTTCCGCCATCTTCCCGGTGCTCACCCAGGTAGATCCCTTGCCACGTTCCCAGATTGAGATGTCCGCCCGAGACCGGTATGGTCAGGTTGTTGCCCAGAAGGGAGGCCTTCAGATGCGCCGTCATATCATCCGGCCCCTCGGTATCATGTGTGTAGTACGGAGCATCGTCCGGCGCGAGCACACGCATGTGGCGTTCCATGTCGGCGCGGACGCTCGGATCGGCGTTCTCATTGATCGTGAGGGATGCCGATGTGTGTTTGATGAACAGATGGAGCAGGCCGGTCCGGATGGTGGCGAGTTCAGAGAGCGACGCCAGAATTTCCGAAGTGACAAGGTGAATGCCGCGAGGCCTGGCCTTGAGCGTGATCTCTTTTTGAATCCATTTCATCGGGGACTCCGGATTCAGAGTGTGGGGTTTGTGTTGCAATTCCCGTGGATCAGGGTGGAAGTCAATGATAAATGCAATATGGCAGGTTTTGAGCGATTTGGCAACACACGAAGTAACGGAAGGGCCCGCATGAGCGGCTTCAGGTACGGGCCCGGACGCCGGGTGGTGTGGCGGGGGTCGGCGGGGGATGCCCGACGACCCTACGCCGATTGATGTGCTAGATTGAAGGCCCTTGGATGGTATCTGCGCGCCGCAATGGCGTTAGGATGTTTTCTTGCCTTTGTCGAGCGAAAATCCGAGAGCCAGACCGAGGACAAAGACCACGAGCGCCACGGCACCCAGGGCGAAGATGGTGTCTCCGAAACCTCGTGCCCATTTGATGTTCTGCACGAGGGGCGTGGAGAGGAACTCTGCGCTGCGGGCGTACCAGTAGCCGTATTTTACCGAGGCCCAGGTCTGCATCAGCCCCACCGGCAACAAGCTCCCCACCACCATGGTAAACAATCCGATATTCAGTCCCCAGAAGGAGTACTTCACCAGCCGTTCCTTCCACGCGGACTGGATCCACATGACGCGAAGGCAGAAGAGCATCAGGCCGATGCCGAGCATGCCGTAAACGCCGAAGAGCGCCGCATGGCCGTGCACCGGAGTCGTGTTGAGACCCTGCATATAGTAGAGTGCTATCGGCGGATTGATCATGAAGCCGAAGAGGCCTGCGCCGAGCATGTTCCAAAATGCCACGGAGATGAAGAAGTAGATCGGCCACTTGTACGTCGTGGTCCAGGCGGAGGCGCGGGAGACTTTGAGATTCTCCCACGCTTCAAACCCGGCGAGCACAAGGGGAACCACCTCGAGTGCGCTGAACACCGCGCCGAGCGCGAGCACCGGGGTTGGGGTGCCTGAAAAATACAGATGGTGAAGCGTGCCGATGATGCCCCCGGCAAGATAGACCGTGGAGGAGAGGATGACCGCGGTATTTGCCGTGCGCACCCTGATGAGTTGAAGCCGGGCGAACATGAAGATGATGACCACGGTGGCGAATACTTCGAAGAACCCTTCGACCCAGAGGTGAACCACCCACCAGCGCCAGTACTCCGCGATGGCGAGGTTGGTGTGCTGACCCCACATCAAGCCGGCAACATAGAATCCTCCGATAGCAATCGCCGAGATAAGAAAGAGCACGAGGAGGGATTTGTGTTCGTCATTGCGCCGGATGGCGACAAGGATGTTGCGTCCCACCAGATAGACCCAGAAGAGCAGGCCAGCGGTGAGGGCGATCTGCCAGACGCGGCCGAGGTCGACATACTCATATCCCTGATGGCCGAAGTAGAACCATGAATCGCCCGTGAGTTTGTGGTGGATGCTCAACCACTGGCCGGCCATGGATCCGACCACCACCAGCAATAACGCGCCGAAGAGGAGATTGACTCCGAGGCGCTGTCCCTTCATCTCCTTTCCGCTCACTGCTGGTGCAATGTAAAGTCCGGCCGCAAGCCACGCAGTGGCGATCCAGAAGATGCCGAGCTGAACATGCCAGGTACGGGTGAGGACGTACGGAAGCCAGTCGCTCAGAGGGAGGCCGTAGAAACCATTTCCTTCCACGCCGTAGTGGGCAGTGATGACGCCCACGAGGATCTGCACAAGGATCAGGCCTGAGACGACAAAGAAGTACTTGAGCGTCGCGAGCTGTGAAGGGGTATGAACGGTGTGGAACAGTGGATCGGAGGCCGGGACGACGTGGGGGAGCGTATCCGATTCTTTGGATGCATGGAACCAGACCATGACGCCGATGCCCGCAAGGAGGAGGATGATGCTCACGCCTGTCCAGACGACGGTATCGGCTGTGGGGATGTTGTCGATCAGGGCTTCATGAGGCCAGTTGCTGGTGTAGGTTATTTCATCTCCCGGCCGGTTGGTCGAAGCGGCCCAGGAGGTCCAGAAGAAAAACGACGCAAGATTTCTGAGCCGCTCGGGGTCGCTTTGTGCGCCACGGGGGATGGAGTATTCGGTATGTCCCTCGGAAAAGATCCGCGCATAGTAGGCGGCATTCGCTTCGAATGCCGCGGCCCTGACGGGGTCGACCACCACACTGCCAGTTGCGGGGTCATACGTGTTGGTGCGCATCAGGGTGGTGAGCCGGGATTGGAGTGCTGCCTGTCTGTCCGCCGGCAGGGAAGCATATGGCACACCTGCCGCCTCCTGTGACCAGACGTTCAGGATATACTCGCATTCCCGGTGGAGCCAGTCTGCGGTCCAGTCGGGGGCCACGTAGCTCCCGTGTCCCCACACGGATCCGAGTTCCATGCCACCCATGGCCTGCCAGACGTTCTGTCCCTTGCTGATCTCCTCTCCGCTCATTATCTGGCGGCCGTCGGATGTAACGACGCTGGCAGGGATGGGCGGCTTTTCCTGGTAGATGCGCCAGCCGGCCCAGCCGAGGACGAGAAACCCCACCACGATAACCGCGGTGAATGCTATCCAATACTTCTTCACGGGAGCCTCCTGAGCTGTTCAGATTTCAGACTGCTTTGTCTGAATATAACTAAAGGGTAGGTGGATGTCAAGTGGGAGGCGAACACGCGCGACGCATAGCCACCACTGTTCACGGCATTTGACTCAGTTCGTTGATGCATCCATGACTCGCTCAATTCCGGATGAGTAGTGAGTGTTCTCATGGAACAGTCCAAGAACGGGGGCCCGGCAGGAATTGTGGGTGAGTCTTGGCGAAGGATATCCTTGATTTCCGAGCATATGATGGCTATATTCGTGGGAGTTGTCAAGCCCATTGATAGGAAAGCCTTTTCAGAGCGAGGTTGGAGAGGCTTTCATTGTTCCTGCGCAGGAAGGGGCCATTTGCAGGCGCGGGGAGCGATGGAAACAGGGGGGGCGAAAAGAATCATCGTTTTCCATCGGTAATCAGCATACAAATGGGGGTGAACATGAGTCTTCCTCCGCCCGCCTTGCGCGCGATCTTCTCTCCGATCTACGTCCTTCTCTCTATCGGCCTCGCTCAATCCGCATTCACGCAGGTCGTCATTTGCGAGCGAATCGCATTGACATGCAACAGGTGGAAAGGCCGTTGATGAAGAGATTCCCTCGACTCATGGCTGGTATTCCGATTCGTTGCACACAGTCAGGCCCGGAGATTCGCTCGGTGGGTGTGCTTACGTTTCCACACTCCTGCCTGGGATAGGTGAATACTATGCGGAAGGGGAACACCCTATCCCGTTTCTGGATCCAGAAGAACCAGACTCAATTCCAGGCTATACTGACTTGACACCGTTTGGGCCAGGCATTATCGGTGGAACAATAGTCCCCGCACTCTCAGGGGAGAGCACGACAAGTTCTGCCATACTTGACAGCGTGAACTCCTACATCTCCCAGAGTGTGGTGCTGGGGTGGATCAAAGACCAAACGACACGCGACAAGTATTCCGGGTTTATCACCCGGTGCCAGGCGATCATTGTCGAGGATCCCGATTTGCGTCTTGCAGCTAGGATCTGCGATTCAGCTCTCGTGAGAGTACGTCAAGATAGCATCGAAGGAATGCTGACAACCGACGCTTGCGCATTGCTTCGGGTCAACCTGGGATTCTTGAAGGCGAGATTCATATCTGGTTCTAGGTGAGTACGGGATTGTCATCGAATGCGAGTGTAGATGCAGCCATAATGGCACATTCTGACACATTCCGTTTGATGAAGATACACTCGGATACGCCGTCGCAGCAATCCGATGGTTAACTGGTACCTCTTTCGATATGGTCGTATAGCAGTTCATGGTAGTATCGGAGAGCCAAATGATTTCGAAAAGGTGCATTCTCAATAGCTTTGGGTTTCTTGTGGGTCTGTTGACACTCAGTCCCGAATGCCTGAGCCAGTTTCCCTCTGGTGCCGACGCATCCTGTGTGATCTCATGCAGGATCGATCGTTGGTCAGGCGATTGGCTGATATTCTATTACAAGTTCAAGAATCTCGTTGGGAGCCCTCAACCCGTCGAAGCTATAGATATTGAGACGGGATTGACTCCGGGTGGTGATAGTGCCACAATCTTTGAAATCCCAGCTAAACATTGGGACGGATCGGTTTCGGTGCCGGGTGTGAAACCCCCGCAGTTCCGGCGATCCACCATTGGGTGGACTTCTACGGATACGGTCGCAACCTTGGATGAAGTGGATTTGCCAAACCAGCATCAACTGCTACCTGGGGATTCGATACTTCTGATTGTTCGATCAAAAGCGCTACCAACGATCCTCCGATCGTGGGCGACGGGGTGGACGAAACCCATTACTGGTACGGAATACGACAGCTTGGTGGAATTGGGATTCCGCCCGCGCAAGTGGTACAAAGATGCCAGCGAGAACATTACTATTGGACCAAGCTCCGAACTCTTTTCAACGCCTGCCCTCGCGTTTGTAGATTCGCTGTCCTACATGGCGTATCGGTCCCGGTTGGTTGGATGGATTCTGTCCCAGTCAACTGCGGACGCCTGTTCGGAACGGTTTGCGAGAGTCAAGAACGATCTCGGCCAATTCGCACTTCGATCGGCTCGCAGTCGAATCGACTCTATCCTTCAGCGGGCGAACATCGATAGCTCGTCGACGCTCACATCCGAGGCATATGCTCTCATCCGGTTCAATACGGAATACCTGCGCGACAAGTTAAAACCGACAGGTGAGGTCAAGGGCGGTATCTTTTTGCCGAGCAGCGGAACTCTTTCCGTTAAAGCAAAGCCATCTGTGGATTTTGGACCTGCTGATACGGCTCGATGCATCGTAGCAACTGTGCGATGGCCTGATACGTGCAATGTGTCTCTGGGTTCGGTGACCGGCGCATATGGATTTGTGAAGTACGACTCAGTTCTCACTGTTGGCAATCATCGATACCAGAAGTTCAGAACTTCAACACCGCTGGCGATGAACTGGAGTGCCGGAGCTGAGTACGAGCTGTTCACCGTATCGGTCTCCGGTTCGTGTGGCCCCGAGACCTTTGAGCTCACCAACGCCCTCCCCGGCGGCGAGTGGTTCGTGGATATCAACTACCTGGACAAGACCGATCCGGTCTTCTACTGACCTGCCGTCGGGGATTTGCGTTCGGAAAACACATCCACCGCGGCCCCCTGCACGTCGTCTGACAGCGGCGGCTCTTTTCGACTCCTACTCCCAATCCTCATATTCGACTTCGCACAAGACCGAATTGAGGTCGTTGAAAATGATCTCTTCCGGCTCCAACGGGAGGAGAGGGAGCTTGTATTCCTGCGCCTTCCCGGTGACGGGAATCCTCAGCCGGTAGTACTTGTCTCCGTCGAATTTGAGCAGCAGAACGACCGGTGCCATGAAGTCCGGCGCGACATTCTCCTGCTTGATCCTGCAGGTCGTCTCGTATTTGCCCGCAGGGTTCTTGACTGTCTGGTATGCAAACGTATACTCCGGGGTCTTCGTCTCCATCACCCATTGCTTGAAGAACCAGTCCATCGATGCCCCCAGGTGCCTCTCAATGACCCGCTGGAAATCCAGCGTCGTTGCCTCCTTCCCGAGAAACCGCTCATAGAACTCACGCATGATCCCGATGAACCTGTCTTCGTTCATGGTTTGCAGATCCACCAACATCGTGCGCAACATATGGATCACCCACGCGCCCTTGTCATACACGATGAGCCCGTAGTCACCCGAGGTGTTGCTTGATTGCGTCCGGTACCCCAACCAGATCGGTCCGCTTTCCTGTCCATCTCCCAACACGAACTTCCTGGCACCAAGGATTCTCTTCTTCATCACGTCAAGGGCTTCGTTGAATGTCTCGTTGTTCCGGAGCGCGATCTGCATAAACCAGAGTCCGGAATACTGGGAGATCCCCTCACTCAACCATTGGTCGTGGTACGTCCGGTACTTGACGCCGACGCCCCACCATTGGTGGGCCACTTCGTGTGCCCTGAAGATTTCGTTGTCTCCTTCTGTGCTGCCGTATTTGAACGTCGCCCAGGAGAGATGAATGAGTCCCGGGAAGGCCTCGCCATGGAGATAGGGCGTTTCCGTGGCATAGAAATCCTTCACCGGGCTCTTGCCATAGACATGTTGGAAGAATCTCATACAGTTGAGCATGTCGCTACGTACTTCGTCGCCCAGATCACGAAACCCGAGTCCAACCGGCGTGTGGTCGAAGGCAAGCACCGTCACATTGGGCAGTTCCTCTCCCGGCTTCCGTTCCGATGCCACCATGTCGTCTTCCAACACGATCTCTTTGAAGGGTCCGATGCTGAACGAAGCGTTATGTGCCGGCCGGACGGTTCGCCAGTGCGTGACCAGCGTGTCGCCGTCTTGCTCCGAGGACAGCGGCTCTCCGACCGAAGCGAACCGCCAGCCTGCGGGAGTGCGGAAGGTCAGATCGAAATTGGCATACGAGTGATAGCCAGCACGCGGGTACCAGCCGCTGGATGATGTCAAGCCGATCCACCCGGTCTCATATTTCTCCAAGATGTCGCCTGAGTAACGCACAGTGAGCGAACAGACGTCATTTCTCCCGACAGGCCGTGGGGCGCATACCCAGAGCAGCGGACTGTCCTCCGCGCGGGCGAATTCCCCCGGGCCATTCTCGCCCCACTGCACGGACTCTACCTCCAGCTCCTTGTACAGCTGCAGCGGGATCCATCGAACGCTGTCCATGAGTGGACGAAGCACCATGGTCGCGGATGCGCTGAAGTCCCGGTAGTCGGCGATGCGGGCGGCAATCACATAATGGGAGACGCTGACAATACTCTTGTCTTCCTCTTTGCCGGCGGTTCCGTTTCTGAACTCCTCTCGCGTGTGAAACTGCGAGACGTATTCCAGATAGTGGTCTACCAGCCACGCACCACGCTGGGCGTACCGGACCTCTTCTTCCTCGAAGGGGTTGAGCTCGAAAAAGAAGGGCTTTGACATAGTTTCGCTGAAATGCGCGTGGAAAAGGGGATTTACCCTTTTGTGGAGGAAGGTCCACGTGAAATCCTCTTGGAACGTGCGTGAGCTTTTGTCGTAGAGATACTGCAGGCAATATTTGACAGTATCGTCGATGCGCGGAGCAGATCCCGGCGTGAAAACGGCGCGACGCTCCAGCTCTTCCCAGGTCGTGTCGGCGAAGAGGAGGAACAACGTACTGAATTCCTTCCGTACCGAGTCCAGACCGTAGAACCGCACCAACTGCTGTTGCTCCTCAACGGTTGGCGGTTTCAGGACGAACGTTCCTTCGCCCACGAAGAGAACGGCCACTCGCCTGTCATCCACCGGTGTGCATCCGTAGAGCCGTCCCTGCTTGAGATGAAACCGTCCTTCGTCACGTGCAATGTTAAGGTCTCTCACCGTAGCGATCT
>JADLEA010000298.1 GCA_020846365.1 Bacteroidota bacterium | reverse complement strand
GTTCACAAGACGCTCGCACTGCCCACGGCACCCTTCCGTCCGGCCCCGCTGGATTTCCAGATCCAGTGGAACAACACCGATACCCTGGCCAACGGCAAGTGGGCGCACCCGGGCGACACGCTCCTGAACAACTCCGGCCGGCGGGTCGTGGTCTGTCCGTTCAAGATCATCAACGTCACCGACACTTCTTCCTTCCGCATCCTCATCGACAAGGCGCAGACGGACAGCATCTGGAGACCGGGAAGGGAGATCGTGTTCGTGACGCCGCCCAAGTACGCGCCACAATCTCCCATACCGGTCATGTTGTCCGTAACCTTCGGCGCACCTACGGATGAAGCTCTGGTCCTTCCGACGCAGGGGAACGTCTTCGAGGTCAAGACCACGAAACCGTTCGCGGAGGGAGACCAGTATACCTTCACCAGCACGTCATCCAAGTTCGATCAAGCCCGGGCCACGAGTGCTCTGGATCAGATACGCGTTGTCCCGAATCCCTACGTCGGCTATAGCGACATCGAGTTGCCGGGAGCCAGTTCCATCCTCCGCGGCGAGAACAAACTCCAGTTCCGCAATCTGCCGCCGAAATGCACGATTCGCATCTATTCCCTCGTCGGCGAGCTTGTGGACACGATCGTCAAGGACGACGGAAACAGCTTTGTTGACTGGCGCCTGCTGTCCTACGAGGGCCAGAAGCTTGCCTATGGCGTGTACATCTACCATGTGGAGGTCCCCGGCGTAGGTGAGAAGATCGGACGGCTCGCGCTCATTAAGTGAGGCGTTTCCTCCTTCCTTCCCCCTGCCCGCCGCGAGGGGGAAGGAGGGCTGACCAGAGAAACCGAGATTCTATACTGAAAGCGTATGGAGGTTGTATGAAATCAAGCTACAGCACACGGGCCACACAGGCGGTCGTGCTTCTGCTGGCGTTCATCGCCTTGAGCACCGTCCCTGCACATGCCCAGCTGTTCCGCAGTACCGCTAAGGTCGGCACCACCGCAGCGCAGTTTCTGAAAATCGGCGTCGGCGCAAGAGCCCTTGGCATGGGAGGCGCGCAGGTCGGCGTCACAGGCGATATCAGCGCGATCTACTGGAACCCCGCCGCCCTCTCCCGGATGAACGTGGGGAGCGAGCTGACCTTCAATCATGCCAATTGGCTCGCCGACATCAACTATGATTTCGCCGCGGGCATCATGCCCATCGGGGAGATCGGAACATTCGGCCTTTCCATCATCTCCCTCCGCGTCCCGGAGGATATCGTCACTACCGTCGCCAACCCTGACGGGGATGGCCGGCGCTGGGACGCCACGTCACTGGCTATCGGGCTCTCGTACGCCCGAAACCTGACCGACCGGTTCTCCATCGGTATGAATATGAAGTACATCCACGAAAGCGTCTGGAGCGAAGGTGCATCAGGATTCGCGATCGACGTCGGGACGCTCTACCTTTCGGAAATCCCCGGGCTTTCCATCGGCGCTTCCATCTCGAACTTCGGCACGAAAATGCAGCTCGACGGACGCGACTTGAATTTCAACTACGATCCCGATGACAATGTCGGAACGGGGCCCAACAACATCCCGTCGAAACTCGAGGCCGGCCAATACGATCTCCCGCTCACCTTCAGAATAGGCCTGGCCTGGGACTATGCGCCGATTGAAGACATCCGCACAACCGTGGCTGTTGACGCCACACACCCCAATGACAACGTGGAGTACGTAAACTCCGGTCTTGAGGTGACATGGAAGGAAATTGTCTTCGGGCGGATCGGTTACAAATCACTCTTCCTGCGGGACAGCGAGCAGGGTCTCACCTGGGGCCTGGGCGTGCACTATGGCATCCCGAACGTCGCGACCGTGAAGCTGGATTACGGATTTGCGGATTACGGAAGATTGAAGAACGTGCAGTACTTCTCGCTGGGGGTGCGGCTGTAAGAGAAGCATTTAGCGGAAGAGGACGTAGAAGAACAAAGAGTGAAGAGCCGAAACGCTCTTCTCTCTTTTTTTATTTCAACAACGCCATCTTCTGCGTGATGGCTTTCCCCTCCCACTCCATTCTGCAGAAATACACGCCGCTGGAAATTCCCGCGCCGTCGAAGCGAACCCTGTACACACCCGGCTGATGCACGCCATCAGCAAGCGTCGCCACATGCTGCCCGAGGACATTGTACACCCGGACCGCGACGCGGGTTGTCTTCCCCACGGAAAAACGAATGGTGGTGGAGGGGTTGAAGGGGTTCGGGTAATTCTGTTACAGCAGAAATTGACCGGCGCCGTCCCGCGCAGACGAGACATCTACAACCGCCGCTTTGTCAGTCGTGAACAGAAACTCTTCACCCTGTCTGATCGGCCGCGTGGTCAGCACGATGTTGGTGTCGCCCGGGCCGGGCAGCGTGACCGGTCCGGATGGAACACTCGTGCGAATCTCCGCGTGGGTGTTGTTGGATGCCGTGCGGTACGCCGGCGGTGTCAGGAAGAGTATCTTCTCGCCGGCATTCCACCGTTTGTTCGCAACGGCCTCAACGACAAGGAGATCTATCCTCTCGTCGTCCGTGAGGTTCCAGCCGTAGAACGGGACCGCCACTTCCTTCTTCCCCGTCGTGCCCAGGGCTGTATCCAGAGCGGTCGCATAGGTCCCGTCCGCAAGGGTGTCAAGACTTCCCCAGATGAGAGCGACATCAATGGGCGCAGTCTTCTTCGCACCCGCAGAGGGGGTATTCACCTGAAAAGTCAGATTCGTCCCGGAGTGATTGATCATCGATGACCGCGAAAAATCCAGCGCGAGATCGAACTCCGGAACAACCTCAAGCGCAATCCCCTGGAAGGTCTGCGTCAAATAGAACACCCCTTCCCCCTGATCGATCGGGAACTGCCGCACCAGCGTATCCCCCACTGTAACGCTCCGTACAGAAAGCGCCGCACTCGTCGCCCCGAGGGAATCAAAGAACGCAGCGTAGGTGTGGCCGGTCAAGGCCAGACTGTCGATGACATGGACAATGATCCTGCTCGTACTCCGGCCGGAACTATGCGCAAGCGCGCCAGGGTTCAGAAATCCTTGAGGATGAGAAGGCGTGACGAGCCGTCCAACGATCTCATAGTCCTCTCCCGTCTGGCCCCAGCTCGACCAGACCGCCAGAAGTGCGCCGTCGTCGAGTGCCGTAGCGTCCGGCTCCCATTGAAAACTATGCGTGGTGGTGTTGCATGGCGTTTCGAAGGAAGTCTTCCTGCCGGAGCCGTCAAAGAGCTGTGCGTACACGCCCTCGCGATCCCCGTCCTGCTTCCAGCTCGACCAGACAACAGCAAAGTCATCGTTCGCATACCTGCGGATGCGTGGCAGCCATTGATAGTACGCCGTCGTGGTGTTCACGATCTGTTCGCCGCCGATCCTGGACCCGTCAGGGGCGA
Organism: Bacteroidota bacterium; assembly: GCA_020846365.1. Taxonomy (GTDB): domain Bacteria; phylum Bacteroidota; class Ignavibacteria; order UBA10030; family UBA6906; genus JAGDMK01. The sequence continues at coordinate 357 of JADLEA010000298.1, read as the reverse complement.
ACCGTTGCATGACGATGCTCCCGTCTGCCCCGTCCTGTTCCCAGCTGCACCATACGACGGCAAAGGAGTTGTTGGAAAAGGTCTCCACATCGGCGTACCACTGGTAGTCCGCCACGTAGGTATTGACCTGAAGTTCCCCGCTCAGGGGTGTGCCTGTGCTGTCGAAGAGCCGCGCATACACGCCATACCCGCCGGCCGCGTCCTGTCCCCAGGATTCCCAGACCACAACAAAGCTGCCATCCGCCCGGAATTTCACTGCCGGTTTCGCCTGGCTGAATGCCGTAGTGGTGTGGACTCTGATTTCGCCCGTCGCGGGAGAGCCATCGGCCGCATAGACGCGCATGAACACGTCACGGT
>JADLEA010000297.1 GCA_020846365.1 Bacteroidota bacterium | reverse complement strand
ATACGGACTGTTAACGTACGTATACAGGTTCGCGCCGTTGTTCGGGACCGTCCCGCCGATGCGGTAGGTTTCGATCGAGTCAAGCCCGGCCGGGATGACGTAATACGTCCTGGCGATCGGATCATACGCCTGATGCAGCTTGTATGTCGTGTAGTATGTGAACCCCGAGACCGTCTTGTAGAACCCGCCTACGGAGATGAGTCCGATCTCGTTGTCATGCAGGGTGAACTGGAGGTCGTGGTTGTAGGCCTTGGCGGGCTTCAACCTCGGATTGCCGGCCCACACGTTCAGCCTGTCGTTGCTCATCGTGATGTGCGGCGAGAGTTGATGATAGTCGGGCCGCGCCAGCGTCTGGGTATAGGCATACCGGACATCCAGCCAGTCGAAGATCTTGTATTTCGCCTGCACCATGGGAAGCCAATTCCGGTTCTCCGGGTACACCGTGACCGGATACACATTTTGCGTCAGCGGGTTCCGGCCGTCCATGAGGTTGAACGTCTCAAAGAGGGACTGCACCTGTTCCCACCGGACTCCTCCCACCACCCTCAGGTCCGGGCCAAACGCCAACTCCGCCATCGCATAAGCAGCGCTGTACCGCTCGATGAATTTGTAATTGTTCGGAAGGTGCTGGAACGCGCCATCGTACCATCCTCCGGGGTTCGTGGCCGTTGCTTCACGCGCATTGAACTGTGGATCGGCCAGAGTGTAATCCACCATGGCATCGATCAGCCCGGGATTGGTGATCCACAGAATGCCGCCAAACCGGTCTTCCAGGAATTTGGCGAACAGATCCTGCTCGGCGGACGTGAAGTTGGTGGCGGGGAAACGCGCCGCGGAGGAATCGTAATAGACGGCGAAATTCGCCCGCAACGAATCCATGACCGCGTTTGCGATGTTGGACCCTCCACGCCGCAGTTCCAGGTACGGGGTCCCCTGTTCGTTCCTGCGGTGGTCGTAGCGATATTCAATTCCCGTCTTGACAAACCCGGAAAGTTCGGACCCAAGGTCGAGGGGCACCTTGAAATCCGCCTTGTAGATCTGGTCGTTTTCCTTGTAGTCGGCGGTGAATACCGACACATTGTTCAGGTAGGTCTCCGAGGGACCTCTGTACAGTATCCTTGGCACCAACGCATCGGGGGGGATGTCGTTGATAGACACGCCTCCGGTGTTAATCCCGCCCGTCTGGCGGAACTGGTAGAACGCCGACGCGGGCAGATGGTTCCTCGAATACGTGTTGGCAACTTTCAGATTCATCGACATGAAGCCGAAGTCGTTTTCGAACTCCAGCGTGTTGACCGCAAGATCTGTTTTGGGTTTGGATTTCCTGTACGAGAAATCCAGGTTGCCCGCCGCAGCATCTCCATAGTGCAACGTCGTCACATAATCCTGCGAATTGGCGTCCAGCCGGCTGAACATGTTGACGGAACGGATGGTCCCAGTCGGTATCTTGAAGTCGATGATCGCGTTTCCGCCGATGCGCTTACGGGTTTCTATGTGACGCGTAAGGCCGACGCTCCCCACTTTCACTGCCTTGTAACCGTCCGGCCGGACAAACGTGCTTGCGATGTTGTAGGTGGCGCTCATGTTGTCGGATGCCCGGTCGTACTGCTCGGCGTTACCCAGCACGTAGACCCCGAGGAGCCCGTCAAGGAAGCGGTCGCTCGCAGATGCGATTGCGCGGAAATTCCCGTACTCACCGGTTTTGTTGGTGTAGCCGGACTGCCACATCACATCCGCATGGAAGTCGCTGGGGGCTTCCCGCAACTCCATGTTCACCACGCCGCCGATCGCGTTTCCGTTCAGATCGGGAGTCAGTGATTTGTACACGGAGATGGACTTGATCATGTAGGGAGTGACCATCGTCAGGTCAACGCTCCGGTCCTGGCTCGCGTATCCGGCAGTGAGACCGAGCGACGTCACGCCGATCTGTGTGCTGCCCGTCGATGCGAGAGAAATGCCGCTTACCGCCACCTGGTTGTACTGGGGGGCAAGGCCGCGGATGACAACCTTGTTCGCCTCGCCCGAACTCTGCAGCGTTGATACGCCCGGGAGCCTGGAAATGGCCTGCGCGGCATTGAAATCCGGCAATTCCTGAATCTTCGCTTCGGAGACAACACTGACGATTTTGTCAGAGGCCAGCTGCTGGTTTATGGCCTGCAACTGCCCCTGTGACTGGGCGGTGACCAGGACTTCTTCGCCCTCGATAGTCGTCGAGGAAAGCTCGAAGTCCTGCGTAAGCGTTCCGCCTTCGGGGATGTTCACCGTGATGCTTCTTGAGACATAACCCAGGTACGTCACGACGATCGTCTGTTCTCCGGAGGGCGCATTCCGAATGATGTACACGCCGTCGAGATTGGTCGCTGCGCCGACACTGGTGCCTTTGACCACCACGTTGGCACCCGGCAGACCGTCCTTGGTCGTCCTGTCCGACACGGTTCCTTTGATTGTGCCGGCGGCTTGCAGCGCTTGCGCCGCGCACAGGATGACGATGCCTCCCCACAAGAGCGCCCTTCCCCCGGAACGGCATCCCGTGAGAAGTATCCGTGACCACATTGCTGCCGCAAAGAGTACTGTTGATCGTTTCATAGGAGAATCTCCGAATTGAGTCCTGAATTCT
>JADLEA010000296.1 GCA_020846365.1 Bacteroidota bacterium | reverse complement strand
CTGAAAGAGGAGGATCAGCCCAAGGAGTCCACAGCGGGCTCTCCCGAAGTACAGAGACTGGAGACGCATGCAATTTTCCTTTGATGGAAGGTACGACCTCATTTGGTGAGAGTCAATGCTTTTTCCCCGCCGGTAGGTGATGCGCGGATTAGGGGTGGGTGGTGGGTGATGGAGTGGGGGAATTGGGCGTTGATTGGATTTCTCGGCCGATGTGTGTATATTTCAAAGCTACCTGCTGGCGTAGCTCAGTTGGTTAGAGCACCAGATTGTGGATCTGGGGGTCATAGGTTCGAGTCCTAGCGCCAGTACTATCCGCCTCGTTCGCTGCACACGATGCTCCGCTCTCCGCCCTCCACATCCGAAGCCCAATCTTGTAGTAGACGAACTCCTACCCTGGACAAATGTCAGGAGATCCCCGACCCCCTCTGCGCAGGTTCGCGCAATTGGTTAATATTCGGACATCCCTCCTTACGTCTCCCCGTTCCATGCCCATTTTCGCCGTTTGTGCTGGCATGTCATGTGATATACCCTAAACGATACGCTTGGCGCTGTTTTCGGACAAATCCCGGAAACGGGCTCCGCACAAAAACTGGCTTGGGGGACAGAATGAACTTCCGATCGATCTGCTATCACCGTGCTGACGATGCGCGGAAAGGAGTGCCGCTAGAAATCCCTGTGCGACCTGGCACCATCTGCCATGCACGCTGACTATCACATCAGCCGGGGAACGCACCCGTGAGATTCTCGCCCGAGATCCTGAGGATTGATGTTGAGACACAAATCCGGTCGATCGCAGCCGCGATTCAATCGCAGGTCCACGAAATCCTTCGGAGAAGGGGAGCAGTCGTTGCGGTTTCCGGGGGCATCGACAGCGCAACATGCGCAGCACTCTGCACCGCAGCCCTGGGGAAAGACCGCGTCCTCGCGCTCTTCCTCCCGGAACGCGATTCCTCCACCACGTCTCTCGAGCTGGCCAAACAACTCGCTGAGAGTCTTGACATCCCCTGTATCACTGAACCGGTCGGAGAAATCCTGCAGGCCGCTGGATGCTATGCGCGTCAGGACGAGGCCATCAAGATGGCTCTGCCGGAGTACGAATCAGGGTGGAAGTTCAAGATCACGCTGCCGTCGCTTTTCTCCGGAGACCGCCTCAATGTTCCGCGCCTGACGGTTCTGACGAACTCAGGCGAAGTCCTGACCCGGCGCATGCCGGCTCACGCATACCTCCAACTTGTTGCGGCGACGAATTTCAAACAACGCGTCCGCACGATGGTTGCATATTACCATGCGGACCGCCTCAACTACGCCGTGTGCGGAACCCCCAACCGACTCGAGTACGATCAGGGATTTTTCGTGAAAGGCGGCGACGGCCTGGCAGACTTCAAGCCGATCGCCCACCTGTACAAGACACAAGTGTATGCTGTTGCAGGAGCGCTCGGCGTCCCCCGCGAAATCGTCCGGCGTACGCCGACGACGGAAACGTATTCTCTCCCGCAGACGCAAGAAGAGTTCTATTTCGCCCTTCCCTATGAGAAACTGGATCTCTGTCTCTACGGGCTTAATCACAACGTTCCCGCGGCGGAAGTCGCGCTCGCCATCGACCAGCCGGCGGAAAACGTCGAAAGGGTGTACCGCGATATCGAGACAAAGCGCAGGACCACACTCCCCTTGCATCTGCATTCGTTGTTAAAAGAACCGGTCCCGGAACTAGAGTCGCAAAAAAGCTCCCTTGTGCAGCGCGGGGCAAAAGGGTAATCGGATGTGCGCAATTGCCGGCATAGTGCACTTTGACGGACGGACTGATTCCCCGGAGGTGGAGGATCTTCGGGCGATGATTTCCCGCATCCGGCATCGCGGACCGGAAGAATTCGGGTGCTATCGGGACCACCACACCGGACTCGTTCATGCCAGGCTGGCACTCATCGACATCGCCACGGGACAACAGCCGCTTTCGAATGAAGACGGCACGCTCTGGATCGCATTCAATGGTGAGATCTACAATTACATCGAGCTGGCAAAAGAACTAGAGAAGCTGGGCCATCGCTTCCGAACCCATAGCGATACTGAAGTGGTGGTTCATGCCTACGAGGCGTGGGGCAACGAATGCTTCTCGCGGTTCAACGGCGACTGGGCCGCTGCACTGTGGGACCGCACGAGAAGGAGACTCGTCCTTTCCCGGGACCGCATAGGGGTCCGCCCGCTGTTTCTTCACCGGCAAGGGCAAAGACTCTGGTTTGCCAGCGAAGTGAAGGCCCTCTTTGCGCTACCCGTGATCCCGCGGGAATTCGATCCGCGGGGGATGGAACAGACGTTTACGAGCTGGGCCCCGATTGCGCCGGTTACGCCGTTTCGCGGAATCGAAGAAATACCTCCCGCATGCATTCGCACATATGACCGGGAAGGAATCCTCCACGAACGAATATTCTGGCAACCGTCATATCCATGCCGGGACGCGGAACACAAGAACGCGTTAAGTCTTCCGGAAGCCACGGAGGCATTGCGGGAGAAACTCGAGCGCGCCACCACCCTCAGAATGCTGCGGGCTGACGTACCTGTCGGCAGCTACCTCTCCGGAGGACTGGATAGTTCCTTGACCGCCCGGCTGGGTCGCAGGGCCAAGCAGGGCGATTTCCGCACCTTCTCCTTGCGCTTCAGCGATGCCGAATTCGACGAAACGGAATTCCAGCGTGCGATGGCGGCCACACTGGACAGCGCCCATGTGGAGGTGTGCGTTTCACGGGCGGACATCGCCAGGGTGTTTCCTGCCGTCGTCATGCATGCCGAGAAGCCGATCCTCCGGACCGCGCCTGCACCGATGTATCTCCTCTCAGAAGCTGTCCGGAGCGCAGGCATCAAAGCAGTCCTGACGGGAGAAGGCGCGGACGAGATGTTCGGAGGATACGACATATTCCGTGAAGCAAAGATCAGGGAATTCTGGGCGCGTCAACCGGAGTCCAGAATCCGGCCACGGCTATTCGAACGCATCTATCCGTACCTTGCGCGTTCGCCACAGCATACCAAAGGTCTCGCGCAGGAGTTCTGGCGGCGCGGATTGGATCATGCTGGCAGGCCCGGGTTTTCGCACGAGCCGCGGTGGACGAGCACTTCCGGCGTGAAGCGGTTCTTCTCGCAGGAACTTCGCTCCGCGATCGCCAGGGAACAGCTCCCCGATCTGCTTACGTCGCTTCCGTCCTCGTTCAATGCATGGGATCAACTGGCAAAGGCCCAATACCTGGAAATCGTGACGCTCTTGTCGCCTTACCTCATCTCTTCGCAAGGTGATCGCATGCTCATGGCGCATTCCGTGGAAGGGCGATTCCCTTTCCTGGATGTCAACGTCATGGAATTTGCGAACGGACTGCCGCCGGCATTCAAACTCTGCGGCTTAAGCGAAAAACACATCCTGAAGCGAGCGGCCGAGGGCATGATTCCGGCAACCATCATTCAAAGGCAAAAACAACCGTATCGAGCCCCCGATGCAATCAGCTTCCTCCTGCCTGAGCCGCCCGAGTACGTGCGGGAGGCCTTTTCGGAAGATGCTCTCCGGAAATCGGGACTCTTCGATGTCGCCGCGACCCGTATGCTGTTCAACAAATGCATCGCGAAGGCGAAGGAGGCCGGTTCCGTGATGCCTTTCAGCAATACCGACAACATGAGTTTTGTCGGCATCCTCTCATCTCAACTCCTGCACGCTTCGTTATCCACCTGCATTGGAATGGACAGAGGAACTGACATACATTTCACAACGGAGGTTGACGCTTTGTCACCCCGCCATGTACAGCGGAATCGGGTTCAGGAGGCCTATGAAACGTGAGGTGATTGTCGAAACAACGACCGATTTTATCAGAAAGAATTTTCTTTTTGACGATAAGGTCAACCTGGGAGAGTGCGATTCCCTCCTTGGGGCCGGGATACTTGATTCCACCGGCGTTCTGGAACTGATTGCGTTCCTTGAGCTAACATACGGCGTCAGTTTCAAAGACGAGGAGTTGGTGGCGGAGAATTTCGATTCGATCGCAAAGATCGCGGGGTTTGTCTCCGGGAAGATCGGAAACCCTGTAGGATAAGAGCATGCTCATTTATCAATACTTGCAGCAATCGGCGAAACAATTCCCCGACAAGACAGCGCTTGTCTGCGGGGGAAAGGCTCACACGTTTGCGGAGCTCTCGAGATCCGCCGGCGCCTTTGCGTCCCATCTGCAGGTCAATGGTTTGGCAAAAGGTGACCGGGTCATCATCTACCTCGAAAATTCCGTGGAGGCGGTGATTGCCATATTCGGGACGCTTCAAGCTGGTGGATGCATCGTCGTTGTGAATCCGACAACGCCGCCGGAGAGGCTCGCATTCCTGATAGAGAATTCGGCCTGCCGTTTCCTCTGCATGTCCGAAGCGAAGGCGGAAGCGGTCCGGCAAGCTGAAGCCCGTTGTGCCCATCACCCCCGGAAAATCGTTGTCGGGACACACGTGACCTCCCCGGGCGATGCATCGTTCACCGCGGTCGTGAACGGTGAGTGCGCTCGTGCTCCGGCTTCGCTCATCAGTATAGATCTTGCCGCAATCATTTACACCTCGGGATCTACCGGCAAGCCCAAGGGGGTCACCCTCACGCATCTCAACGTGGACACGGTTGCAGATTCGGTTGCGGAGTACCTTGAGAACAGTTCGGAGGATGTCATACTGTGCGCCCTGCAGCTCTCGTTCGGGTACGGACTTCTTCAGCTCCTCGTCACGATGCGCACAGGAGCGACGCTGGTGCTCGAGAAGGGATATGGATACCCGTACGATCTCGTGAAGCGGATCAAGGAACACAAAGTAACGGGCTTTGCCGGCGCTCCGACGCTTTTTGCGTTGCTGTTGCAGCTTACCACTCTCGATCAGGAAGACTTCTCCCATCTCCGGTACATCACCAACGCCGCGGCAGCCATGCCACAGGCCTTCATTCCGAAGCTCCGGAAAGCGTTTCCTCATACCAGGATCTACCTGATGCATGGGCTCACCGAGGTGCTCCGGACAACCTTCCTGCCGCCGGAGGAACTCGAGAAACGGCCGACCTCGGTGGGAAAGGGGATGAGGAATGTAGAGCTGTGGATTGAAGATGCAGACGGGAACCGGCTCGGCCCGGGCGAAGTCGGCGAGCTCGTTGTCCGCGGCGCCAATGTCATGCAGGGTTACTGGAACGATCCGGAAGGCACTTCGAAGGTACTCCTGCCGGGGCCATACCCATGGGAACGGGTGATGCACACGGGAGATCTCTTCACGATCGATGCAGACGGCTATTTCCACTTTGTGGCGCGCATGGACGAAGTCATCAAGAGCAGGGGGGAGAAAGTCAGCCCGCTTGAAGTGGAAAACGTGCTTCTCGGAATGGATGAAGTGTTCGAGTGCCGCGTTTTCGGTGTGCCGGATCCCATCCTCGGCCAGGCAGTGAAAGCGGAAATCGTCCTTAAGGAATCCAGGAGTCTCGACGAGAAGCAGGTGAAAGCGTATTGCAGGCTGCATCTGGAGGATTACAGGGTTCCGCAAATTGTTCAGTTTGTGGAGGCGATCCCCAAGACGCAGGGCGGGAAGATACGGCGGGTACCCTGAACGCGCGCTCCGGGAGTCTCCTCGTGGCAGGCAAGGAAGCGGGGTATCCCTGGTCAATACAGCCACCACAGTTAAAGCATGGCCGGACGGGCAATTGCAGATGAGCCGGGAAGATTTTTCTGAGAGGAAAGTATGCTGAGGAACCTGTTCAATCGAGTGCTTCATGCGCTCGCGTTCAACATCCCCTGTGGATGGTCCATCCGTCCGAAACTGCACCGGCTCAGAGGAGTGAAAATCGGCGAGCACGTCTGGATCAGCAAACGCGTATACATCGACGAACTCCACCCTGAAGCAGTCACGATAGGGGATAACTGTTCCATTGGCATACGCACTTCGATCATAACGCATCTGTATTGGGGACCGCGGAAGGTTGGCAGCGGGGTGGGTTCCGTTGTTATCGAAAAGAATGTCTTCATCGGACCGCATTGCGTGATTCTTCCCAACGTGCATATCGGCGAGGGGTCCGTCGTAGTGGGCGGGACCGTTGTAAGCCGGAATGTGCCCCCCCACACGCTCTGGGGACCGTCTCCGGCGAGCGCGCTGGGAGACGTGACCGTGTCCCTCACCTCGGATCATACCTACGAGCAATTCCTCTCCGGGCTACGACTCCGCCGGCATCCACCCGGACGATAGCCCTCCCCGGCTGCAAGTCCGGGTCCTGCCGCTCGTGATTCCGCCATTGCACGCAAGCTGTGAAGAGGGGAATCCGTGATGTTGTATTCTCCCGCGACCTTTTGTATAGTATACGGTTCCCGGACTCTCCCGGGAGAAGGCAAACGGAGACCATGCGGCGGCGCCTTACCGAAACATCCGTCCTCCTCGTCAGCGTGCTGAAGTGGTTCGGACTCGCAAGCATTGTCGGCGTGCTCGTGGGCGGCTCGACATCTTTCTTTCTCTGGTGCCTGCAAGAAACTACCGGGGCAGTATCGGGCGTTCCGTATCACTACGCTTTCCTGCCGCTCGGTTTGTTCCTGTCTGCGCTGATAGTTCGTTACCTCGCTCCAGACGCCGAGGGCCATGGCACCGAGAAGGTGATTGAGGCGATCCATCAGCGCGGCGGTATCATTAATCCGATTGTCGTTCCGGTCAAGCTTTTGGCGACGGTGATCACGCTTGCCACAGGCGGATCTGCGGGGAAGGAAGGGCCCTGCGCTCAAATAGGCGCTGGCATATCATCAACGCTCGCCCGTCTGCTCGGCTTCACCGAAACAGACAGGAAGAAGCTCCTTATATGCGGTGTAAGCGCAGGCTTCTCAACGGTTTTTGGGACGCCTGTAGCAGGAGCGCTCTTCGGCGTGGAAGTCCTCGCTGTGGGCCAATTACAGTATACTGTGCTCTTCCCGTCATTCGTGGCCGGTATTGTCGGATTCCAGGTGTCAACGGCCCTGGGGGTCACTTATTTTCATCATCCTATCGACTTCATACCCAGTTTCAGCGAATTCTTCTTCTTCAAGGTTGTGCTTGCAGGCGTGGTCTTCGGGCTTGTGTCGTTTTGTTTCATCGAAGTGCTGCGTCTCGGCAAGACGTTCTCAGACCGGATCCGCTGGTGGCCACCGTTCAAAGGGCTGTTGGGCGGCATCCTTCTGCTCTCCACGCTCCTGCTCAGCGACAGATACCTCGGTCTGGGCCTTACAACCGTGGAGTCGATGCTGAGCGGAAAGGGTCTTGCAGCCGGATATGATCCATTCGTCAAGATGGCTGCGACTGCAATCACGCTCTCTCTGGGTGGCAGCGGGGGAATCGTCACGCCGATCTTCTTCATCGGCGCAACGGCGGGAGGCTTTGTGGCCGGAGCGTTCGGCCTGGACCCCGCGACAGGTGCGGCGCTGGGACTGGTAGGTACGCTGGCCGGTTGCGCAAATACGCCCATCTCAGCGAGCATCATGGCCATCGAGCTCTTCGGAGCTCCGCTCAGCCCCTATGCCGCAGTGACCTGCATCGTTAGTTTTCTGATGGTCGGACACAGAAGTGTCTATCCAAGTCAAATCCTGGCCGTGACGAAATCCGCCTCATTGCGCCCCGATCTCGGAAGGCCTCTGGACGACCTGTCCGATGTTACGGTGACGTCACGCGACGAATCCGTTTTGGGCATAGGCAAGAAAATCATCGCGAGAATGCGAAAGCCGCCCGGCCCTGACCCCGGAGCATGAGCGACGCGTCCGCGAGAGGTTCCGCAAAGCACATCTGCCAACGCCTGTAGAACCCGCATTCGGAGCGGCAAGTTCTTGCAGGAGAGCCGCCACACAATGCCGCATACTTGTAGGTCGTCGTTGTATCTCTACCGGTGTCTCAGTATATTGTAGTGCTTCCTGTATCGTGCTTCTCCCAATCGCGAAGATATCCCAGACCATGCCAGACGATCGAATAGTTGAACCCAGGTTGTTGCGGGGCTTCCGGGACTACCTGCCGGCGCAAATGAATGCCCGGCTCAAGCTCATTGCAACCATCCGACGGGTGTACGAGCGCTACGGTTTTCTTCCCCTTGAAACGCCAGCTCAGGAATACCGCGTGACCCTGATGGGATACGGCGAAGAAAACACCAAACAGATCTTCAGCTTCAAGAATCCGGAAGAAGAAGACGTCGCGCTGCGTTTTGACCTCACGGTACCGCTGGCGCGCGTCGTGGCCCAGTACCCCGACCTCCCCCTTCCGTTCCGTCGCTACCAGGTTGCCCCTGTATGGCGCGCCGATAAGCCTGACCCGGGCCGGTTCCGGGAGTTTCTGCAGTTCGATCTCGACTCCGTCGGTACTTCCTCGCTTGCCGCCGATGCGGAGATTCTCACCGGGATGTATGATACGCTGGAGGCTCTGGGGCTGCACAACTCTGTTGTCCGGTTCAGCAGCCGAAAGGTTCTGAACAGTCTTCTGGACTATGCCGGAATTCCACGCGAGATGGCGCACGGCGTCTTCCGCGTGCTGGATAAGCTCGAAAAGATCGGCCGGGAAAACGTGTCGGCAGAGCTTACGGCCGGGCGCATTGATATCTCCGGCGACAAGATCCCCGGACTGGGACTCTCGCTCAGTTCTGTCTCGCGTATCGAGGAGTTTCTCGCCTTGCCGAAGGGGAAAAGGGGATTCGTCCTGCAGGGGCTTGCGAAGCTCTTCTCAGGAATCGAATCGGCGGAGGAGGCGATTCAAGAACTCGCGTTCCTTTGCACATCGCTCGAAACCCTGGCAATCCCCGAGGAACGGGTCACGCTGGATCTGAGCATCGCGCGTGGATTGGACTACTACACCGGGCCGGTGTTCGAGGCCATCCTGACCGATGCGCCTGAATTCGGGTCGGTCTTCGGAGGAGGCCGCTATGACGGTCTCGTGGAGAGATTCCTGGGCCGAAAGATTCCTGCGGTCGGCGCATCCATAGGCGTGGATCGGCTCTTTGCCGCGATGCAGAAACTGGCCATGTTCCCGTCGGGAAACGCCACCGCGCAGGTGCTGGTTACCATCATGGAACCCGAACGGGTCGCCGATTACCAGCGTCTTACGCGGCAACTGCGGCAGGAGGGGATCAACACCGAAATGTACCTTGGCGAAGAGCGGAGCCCGGGCAAACAGCTTCAGTATGCAAACAGGCAACAAATCCCGGTCGCCATCCTGATGGGCAGCAATGAGTTTGAACGGGGGGAGGTTACGGTAAAGGACCTCCTGCTTGGAGCGGCGTTGCAGGACAAAAAGAAAAACAGCCGCGGGAAAGACCGGGAACAGTATCTTCAGGAAACCCGGACGGT
>JADLEA010000295.1 GCA_020846365.1 Bacteroidota bacterium | reverse complement strand
TATGGTGACGCGGTGCTCGAGGTTGTCGCTCGGAATCGTTGTCTTACCCGGAATCTCGAAACTGGCGGCAGTCACTGTTGCTGAGACTGTGGCGGTTTGAGGAGCGACGGCAATGGGTTCAATGACAACGGAGCTGATCGCCTTCTCGCTCGCACTCACGGCATAAGTCATGCTCTTGTCCACCCTCGGTCGATCGCCCGTTACCACCACTTCGTTCGTTTCTACCGATGATTCGGGGAGGGCAAAGTCGAGCTTAGCGAGAGAAAATGGCCGGGTGACCACGGTAGATCTGACCGGCGTGAACCCGATGGCTGTTGCTCTCAAGTTGAGCGCGCCCGGGCGTATGTTGGTTATTCTGTAGAAGCCATTGGCATCTGTCGATGCAATAGTGCTGTAGCCGATGAGCGTGACGCTAGCCCCTGGTAACGGTTCGCCGGTGGACCCATCCCTCACCACACCTTCTACGGTACTGATGGCCCGGTCTGCTGCTCCAATGAACCAGGGATCCAGCTCGGGAGGGTTTCCTCCGGATGCAGGCCGGGAGGTCGTGAGGGTGACGACCGCATCGCTCCAGTCTTCACCCGTGTTCTGTTGAACGAAAGCGGAGTAGGTCAGATTCACAACAGTATCGGAAGAGGAAGCGCGGATATCATACGCCGGTTTCCAGCTTGCCTGTGAGACGAGATAGGAGACATCTATGGTTACCGTTCCGGCAATACCTGCATTCAGGATGACCGTGACCTCTTTCTCGCTTTTCTCTGGACTGCCGCCGATCAACTGCAACTCCTTCTGGATCCTCTCAAAGGTCTGCTGGTGCTCCAAGCGTTGGTCTTCCAGCGACCGGGTTTCGGTCTTCAGGGAGGAAAGCTCGACGTCGAAGAAATCCAGCAGTTTCCCGTACTCGTCAACTGCCGGCCTGGCCGTCTTGAGTTCACGACCGATGGACTCCTGAGAGGCGATCGTAATTTTTTCCAGGAAGTCATTCCGGTGTTTCAGCACGGACAACCGGTCATTGATCTTCCGTATTTCGAAACTGAGATTTCTGCTCTTTTGGAGGAGAGGTCTGGTCCGGGCCGTTATCAGCGTATCGAGGTACATCCGGTTCACTTGCACTTCGATGATCTTTGAGCCGACGATTCCCGAAGCAGTTACACGGACCGACTGGTCCTGGACAAGTGAAGGCAGTCCGCGGATGACAAGCGATCGCATTCCCGGCGCGAGCGCCACCTTGCCGCTCCTGGTTATCATGGCCCGATCGCTGTACACCGTGGCAGCGACAATGCGGGTATTGATGGTGATCTCAGACGGAGGTGCGGCGGTGACCGTAGAGGAGAGACTCAGGAGGAACGCAAAAAGATACGGGAGAATGGTCGGCGACTTTTGTAATGGTGTCATCATGAATCACCCCTGTGGGAAGTGTGATCGGAATGGCGCCCGTAGGCGTGGACGAGTCGTGAATCTGGTTTGGCGAGGCTCCCCCATGGACGGGCCGGTAGTGAACAAACCCCAAACAATATAGAGGTGGGAACTCACAGAGTCAATCTGCCGCGGCTCTGGTACACCGCACTCCGGTACACCGCATTCTGGTGCACCGCACTCCGGCACCCACGCTCCTGTACACCGCATTCTGCAATCACGCGCAATGCATCCCGGGAGAATCACGTCCGGCCATCCTATCCGGGCACCCATCTCTCATCATTGAAATATGCACGATGCGCTCCCTAGACCATACGTCTGTGCGATTGATTTCGAAGGAATGTGGTGGCACACCGTTTGCCCTCCGAGGATAGTGAGAGTCCAACAACACCAGGAGGCAATTATGGTAGCCAGGACGGTCTCGTACGGAGCGATGGAGCTGAAAGAAGTGGCCCATCGGTACTGGGTCGCCGGATTGCTGATATCCATTGCCATCCATTCCGCTGTACTTGGAGTCTTTGAACTGCGGTGGTTTGACGGCCGCATCGACCTCACCGACATCCCTCTTCATCCGCCCCGATGGCCGGAATACGTGCCTGTGGAACCCACCATCCGGGGAATAGCCCCAATGACTCGCACTCCGGGTAAGGCCACGGTTGCGCCGGGCGAAAGAGCCACACCAACACCCGTTCCTGACGACAGGGCAGATCCGAACAAGGAGATGGCAACACAGGAAGATCTCGCCTGGAATGTCGATCCTGCGTCAACCGGAACCGGCAAAGGAGAGGTCCGCGGCACGCCCGCGATCCCGGTGCCCGCAGATGACACGCCGGTTCCCTTTGAAGCGGTGGAGAAGCTCCCCATTCTCGTCTCACGCCCGGTTCCGATCTATCCCGAGGTGGCGATCAAAGCGGGGATCGAAGGGAGGGTCGTGGTGAAAGTGCTTGTGGGGAAGGACGGACGCGTGCGCGAAGCCGTCGTCTTGTATTCCAACGCCGATTGCCTGAACGACGCAGCCGTGACTGCAGCAAAGGAGTACCTCTTCGTTCCGGCGATCATGAACAACGGTCCCGTATCTGTCTGGGTGTCAGTGCCGTTTTCGTTCAGGCTGAAGTAGAGGTCTCAACGACGGCACACTCAGGCCCGGGAGGCGATGCCCTAGGTGACGGGGTGGAGCCTCCTGGGCCACAATGTTGAGTTGCGCCGCATGCACGCGGCGCATGTAGTCCTTCCCTCTCGTCGTCTTCATGATCAGATTGTTGACAATCCACCCCTTTGCGCGTACCTTCTCCAATTGCCCAGACCAGACTGTAGCCACCAGGACACAACGATGAGACTGACGAGGGAATCATTCCGGGCGACATACGCCAATGCCAGAAAACATCCCAAGATGACTCTTGTTGTCCTGGCGTTCATTGCCTTCATCTCCCTGGGGATGCCTGATGGTTTGTTGGGCGTCGCATGGCCTTCGATCCGCGCGAGTTTTTCCATCCCGCTTGATGCAGTGGGCTGGTTGCTTGCCACAGGCGTGGTAGGATACCTTGTCTCCAGCTTCCTGAGCGGTCCGCTCACTGCGCGCTTCGGCGTCGGCAAGGTGCTGGCGGCGAGTTGCGCCATGACCGGTGCGAGCCTGATTGGCTATACGTTGGTCCCGGGCTGGTGGATGATGGTCCTGCTTGGTGTTGTGGTAGGTTTGGGAGCGGGCGCAATTGATGCCGGTCTCAACGCCTATGTCGCTTCGCATTTCGGCGAAAGGCTGATGCAGTGGCTGCACGCAAGCTACGGGATCGGCGCGACGTTGGGTCCGTTCATCATGACCGCCACACTGACTCTCTTGCATTCGTGGCGGACGGGTTATGATGTTGTGGGAAGTTTTCAACTCGCCCTGGCTGCTTGTTTTGTCATGACGCTGCCGATCTGGAATCGCGAGCAAGCGATTGACGGAGGCGTGCAACCCAAACGGCTGACGGATTACAAGACGCCCCTGAGTGAGACACTTCGCCAACCCAGAGTCTGGTTGGGCATGTTGCTTTTCTTCGTGTACACGGGCTCTGAGGTTGCGCTGGGAACCTGGGCCTACACTCTCCTCGTTGAGTCGCGCGGCATCCATGCGGAAGTGGCCGGCTTATGGGTTGGGAGCTACTGGGCAACCTTCACTGTGGGCCGGTTTGTAGCGGGCGTCTACGCCAAACGGACGGGCGTTAATCTCCTCGTGACCGGAAGCCTGATCGCGGCGCTGCTCGGCGCAGTGTTACTGTGGTGGAACCCGGTCAGCGTGGCGAACCTTGTTGCCGTGGCAATGATTGGTTTTGCGATAGCCCCCATCTTTCCGGCAATGATGTCTGGGACCAGTCGGCGCGTGGGCCTCCGCTTTGCCGCCAATACCATCGGGACGCAGATTGCGGCAGGTGGGCTGGGGTCAGCGACAATCCCCAGCGTGGTAGGGATTCTGGCCCGCCGGACCTCGCTGGAGGCAATCCCCGTTTGTTTGATGGGACTGTTTGCGGCGTTGCTGGCGCTGCATGTGTTGGCGATGCGTTTGACACCAACGTCAGATTGAATTTTGCAGAACGAAGCTCCACGGCGACACAATCGGGCCCTGTCGGTGACCATGAACTACGGGCCCGTATCGGTTTGGGTGTCAGTGCCTCTTTCGTTTCGATTGCGGTAGAGGCGCGAATGTGGGCAGAATTAGGCCCGGGCGGCGATGTCCGGACCTGGCGTCTGCCAGCAGTACATGTGGCTAAAACGCGCAAAGTTTAGTAACATCAAAGGCCCCTCCGGCCCCCAAAAACAGGGTTCGCAGGATGGCATGCAACGTGATGATTATGACAGGATGGTTAATTCTGATCTCAAGGAGGTCATCCGATGGATAGCGTCTCACTCCTTCCAGCTTCCAGCATGGGTCGGGGATTCATCCCCGGAGAATTTCTTCCGGAAGGGAAAGATGAATTCTACCTTCGCAACTCACAGATTCCCTGGCCGAAAGACCGCTGGCGGCATCTGACTTCCCATGAGGTGGAACTACTCACGCGTAACGAAAACACATCCGACAACTGGGACGAGATCTTTGTAACGGATCCGTTTGACCCGCAACAAATCAGGAACACGACGTTTTTCGGCATGGTGAGGCTAGGCAGAATTCCCAGCGGGATTCTCGAGCATCATGACCTCCAGGTACCGGTCGGCATCACCAACAGCGTTATCATCTCATGCGATATCGGGGATGAAGTGGCTATCCACAACGTGCGATACCTGGCGCACTATATTGTCGGAGACAGATGCATCCTCAAGAACATCGACGAGATGCACACAACAAATCATGCCAAGTTCGGGAACGGCATTCTCAAGGAGGGCGAAAAAGAGGACGTCCGGACATGGCTGGACGTCATGAATGAGACGGGTTCCCGCAGAATCCTCCCGTTCGACGGGATCATCACGGCCGATGCGTACCTCTGGGCGAAGTACCGCGACGACAAGACCATGCAGGACAAGCTGCTGACCATCACCGAAAGCGGTTTTGACAAACGCCGGGGATTCTATGGGATGGTCGGGAGTCACTGCGTGATCAAGAACTCCCGCATCCTGAAGGATGTCAAGATCGGTTCGCACTGCTATATCAAAGGAACGAACAAGCTCAAGAATCTGACCATCAATTCTTCCGAAGAAGAGGCGACACAGATCGGTGAAGGCGTCGAGCTCGTCAATGGGATTGTCGGCTATGGATGTCACATTTTCTACGGCGCCAAAGGCGTTCGCTTCATTCTGGGGAACAACTCCAACCTGAAATACGGAGCGCGGTTGATCCATTCGTTCCTCGGAGACAACTCGACGATTTCATGCTGTGAGGTGCTGAACAATCTGATCTTTCCGTCCCATGAGCAACACCACAACAATTCCTTCCTCATTGCTTCCGTCGTTCTGGGCCAGAGCAACGTTGCCGCCGGCGCAACGATCGGATCGAACCATAATAGTCGGGCAAACGACGGCGAAGTAGAGGCCGGGAGAGGGTTCTGGCCGGGGTTGTGTTCGAGCGTGAAGCACTCCTGCCGGTTTGCATCGTTCGTCCTGCTCTCGAAAGCTGACTATCCTGCTGAGCTGGACATTCCGCTGCCGTTTGCTCTGGTGAGCGAGAATGCCGTGGAAGACCGGCTCGAAGTTGTGCCGGCGTTCTGGTGGCTGTACAACATGTACGCGCTCGCCCGGAATACGTGGAAATTCCGGCATCGGGACAGTCGAAAAAGGAAAGTGCAGAAGATCGAATCGGAAGCCCTGGCGCCCGACACGGTGGAGGAGATCTTTCAGGCACGCCGATTACTCGAACTCTGGACTGCAAAAGCGCATCTGCGCCTGCAAGGCGTAACTCCGGAAACGAAAGAGCTGAACGAGCTGGAGCACATCGGCCAGGGCCTCCTGACGAAAGGGGGGAAGGATGTTGATACGTTGGAAATCCTCGGGGATCGCATGGAGAAGTCCGGCCGGAAGGTCGTGATTCTCAAAGCCCGGAAGTCCTATCAGGCCTACAACGACATGCTGCACTACTACGCGGTCAAGAACCTGATGGAATACCTTGAAGCACATGCCGGCGCCCGATTCTCCACGATGCACGCCGAGTTGCATAACGACCGAAAAACGCGATGGGTGAATATGGGCGGTCAGCTTGTCCCCGAAGCGGATGTCTCGCACTTGCGCACGGATATCGGGTCGGGGAAGCTCAGGACATGGGACGACATCCACGCCCGTTACGACGCCCTCTGGCAGGCATATCCCCTTGAGAAACAGAAGCATGCGTACGCAACGCTGTGCGCACTGCTCGACACCGATGAACCCGGTCTCGATCAATGGAGAGCGGCGCTCGACCGGGGAGTCAGGATTCAGGAATTCATCCGTGATCAGGTGCACAATTCCCGGCAGAAGGATTTTGAGAACGAATTCCGCCAGCTTACGTATAGGAATGCCGATGAAATGGCTGCCGCGATCGGCACGGTCGAACAGAACAGCTTTGTCAAACAAGTGCGCATCGAAACGGAGGCCTTTCGCGAACGCGCTGATGCGCTCAAGAAGAGGCAATAACAAAGGAATACGACAGTGAATATGAAGGATCCAAAGTACTCGAGCTTTCTCCTGGTGCAGGAGATGATGGACACTGTTCGCGTAGTGCGCGATTTTGACGCGAATCAGACGCGGCAAGTGGCACAACAGATAAAAGGAATCGGGAAGCTGTTCTTGACCGGTGAAGGTTCCAGCAGGATCTTTCCAGCCAAGAATACGATCAGGAATGCTCTGAGCGCAGGAATGCACCTCCAGATAGCTACGGACGGCTCGCGCCAGGCGGCACACTACAAACTTTCGTCGTACGCCGTGTTCTGCGCATCCAATTCTGGAAGGACGAAGGAAGTCGTTTCGCTCGCCAGGAAGCTGGCGGCAGAAGGAAACAGGAACCGCTTCGGGCTTTCAGCGAATGCCGGAACGCCGCTGGAGCAGGCGTGTGAGAAGACCTTTGTGCTCACCTGCGGATGGGAACAAGCGGTTGCGGCCACAAAGAGCGTTGTCGAGCAGGCATTGTTCTATGAATCCATTCTCTGGCATCAGAATGGCAGCACACACCCGGCCGTCGGCGCGGAGCTGTCCGGGATGATTGAGCATGCGCTGACGCTCCCTATCGATCCCGGTATTATTGAAGCGGCAACCAAAGCACCCACGATCTACTTCGCCGGGTTCAACGACGGGGTGGCCGAGGAACTTACGCTCAAAACGAATGAAATCACGAGGAAGAAATCAGATTTTCTTGAAGGCACATACGCAGT
>JADLEA010000294.1 GCA_020846365.1 Bacteroidota bacterium | reverse complement strand
TGATCTTTCTGGTTGCGGACTTCTCGCGCAGAACAAACTGGTGGGACGTGCCGCTCGGAACGCCGGAGGTTCCTCTGCTCACTCCCGACCAGATCATGAGGATGGCGGGCCAGGGAGTGGAGTTCGGTTCGCATACGCTGACGCACAGGTCCCTTCCCGGCCTGGACGACGCGCAGATGCACGCGGAAATAGTCGGGTCACGAACAGCGATCCAGCAGGTCACAGGAATTGCGCCGCGATCGTTCTCGTACCCCTACAGCCATGTTGACCGGCGCACGAAAGAAGCTCTGCGCAATGCCGGCTACGTCTGTGCCTTTGCCGTCAATGGAGGTCCCTACCGTCCGGCGGAGGATCTTTGGGAAATCAGACGTGTGAATGTGACAGCTCAAGCCCACGGCCTCCGGTTCGCCGCGAAGCTCTCGGGGGCGGAAAAGCTGGGGCTCTGGGCCTGGTGGAGAATGCGTAACGCCACGGGCCGGGGCACCCCGCTCGACATCAGAAGAGGATTCTAATGCATACACAGTATTCACAGACAATCCTGCGCCATGCCGAAGAAGACACGCCGGCAACCCCCACCGTAGAGGTGTCCGCCGTAGATTCCCCCCGGGAGTTCGACAGTCTCCAGAAGGAGTGGAACGCACTGCTCGAAAAGAGTGATGCCCGCATCTTCCAGACTTTCGAATGGCAACGGACATGGTGGCGGCTTTTCGGAGAACCGAACAAACACGCACGCCTCCTGATCATTCTGGTCCGCGAAGGTGGTGCACTGATCGGCATTGCTCCGCTCTATGTGGAACGTGTGACCGTCCTGGGACCCGTGGCGTACCGCCGGCTCTCCTTCACGGGCCGCGGAGTTTCGGATTACCTCGACATCCTCATCGAGCGCGGACAGGAGGACAGGGTCTTCGCACACGTCGCCGGGTTTCTCGCCCGACACAAGGCGGAATTCGATACGGTGCTCCTGGAGGACATCCATGATGGCTCACTCTCACACGATCGCCTTGGTGCTGCGCTCCGCGCCTCGGGCTTCTCGGGGGACAAGTTTCTGAGCGAGTACTGTCCCCGGACGTTCTTGAGAGAGACATGGAAAGACACGGTCGCCACGTTTCCGAGTGCGCACCGCAACCGCCTCATGAAGCGCATGAAAGTCGTGACGGAAGATTTCCATGCGGAGTTCGAGCGCGTCACGGATCTCGGCGCCGTGGACACCGCGATGGATGATTTCATTCGGATGCACCAGGCGCGCTGGAACGTCATCGGGCACCAGGGAGTGTTTGCAGAATCCACCACGTTGCAGTTCCATCGGGAGGTCGCACCGCTGCTGATGAAACGAGGATGGTTGTTGCTCGCGTTTCTGAAAATGCAGGGTAAGAGGTTCGTCGGAGACTATGGCCTGATCTACGGCACCGAGTGCTCGACCTACCTCGGAGGGGAGTACGACGCCGGAGAGGTGAACCGGTTTTCTCCCGGCAATGTCCTCCTGATGCACATCATGCGGGAATGCCACACCCTGGGCATCCATGTGTATGATTTCATGCGAGGGACGGAGCGCTACAAGTACACGCTGGGAGCGGTGAATGTGCCGAACTGGACCCTGCTGATGTTCAGCCCCGGGAGATCGCTGGCGCCCGTGCTGCACAAGTCCCGCCTCCTCCGTGACGCCCTCGTGCGACGATCCGTCCATGAATGGTCCTATTTGCTGCACCACGCGCGGAAGCATGGATTCTTTTCGAAGGGGTTTGTCTCCTACGTAGTCAAACGCTGCGGAACGATCCTGGCGGACGCATTGCAGAAGGCCCGGGAACCAGAAAAATCACTTGTCATCGGAAGGGATCAGCAGTGAACGTGCTTATGATCTCGCACACACCCCTGTTCCCTCCCGGGTCGGGTGTCGTGCGAAGAAACCTCCATCTCCTGCTCGAGATGGCAAAAGAGCACTCCGTCTCAGTGCTTGTTCTGGGAACGGGACATGACGCGAAAGGTTTTCGCGAGCAGCACGGAGGGCGTTGCCGGACGGTCACGGTGGAGGATGTACGGAATTTCGGTTGGAGAAGAGTCCTGCGCGTGTGCCTCTATATCCTTACGGGATGGGGCTGGGTACGGCACTGGCATACAAAGCGGGTGCAGGCAGCGATCGACAGATTGTGCGCGGACTCCCCGCCCGACATCGTCCACATCACGAATCCCTTGATCAGCATGTACCGGTTTCCGGCCTCCGCGCGAGTGGTCGCCGATGCGCACAATGTAGAATATGACAACCTGCTTCGCGTGGCACAGGAATCGCGGAGCACCGTGCGCAAACTATTCTTCCGCGCCTTCGCATGGCGCTTGAAGCATGAAGAGACGCTTGCCTGCCAGCGATGCGATGTGGTCATGGCAGTCTCGGAACGCGACAGATCCATGTTCAGAGCAATGGCCCCGACGACGCAGATCGCGCTGGTTCCCAACGGTGTGGATCTTTCGGAGTTCGTCTCCGTGCCGGACAAGCGGCGTCCGAACACTCTCCTGTTTGTGGGCATGATGGACTATCAGCCCAACGATGCGGGCATGCAGCACTTCCTGAACGCCATTTTCCCGCTCATCCGGCAATGCGTGCCTGACGCGCATCTCACGATAGTAGGCGGGAATCCCTCGCCGGCTGTCCGCAACGCTGCTTCTCCGTCTGTACGCGTAACGGGGTTTGTGGATGATGTCAGGACGTACCTGCGGGAATCCTCGGTGTTCGTTGTGCCCCTCTACGCCGGCGGGGGCACCCGCTTGAAGCTCCTGGAAGCCATGGCCATGGGCATTCCCGCAGTCTCCACATCCCTTGGCTGCGAAGGCCTGAATGTGCATCACAACACGCACCTGCTGGTCGCCGATAGTCCGGAGGCATTTGCTGACGCGGTTGTGCGGCTCCTGCAGGATCCATCGCTCCGGAACACGCTTTCCGCACAGGCCCTGGCCGCGGTCCATGCGGAGCACGGATGGGACCGGATCGGCGGAACCCTGCTGAACCTCTATGCTTCGCTGGTCTCTCCCCCTGTCCGCCGGCAACAGCCGGTCAGATCGGCGGTGGCCTGATGAACGCGCATCACCATTACCTCTTTGCCATCTGGATGGTGGGAGGAATACAGACAGTCTTCCAGAACATGAAGAACGCCCTGGCTTCGAAGAATGGAACGACGCTCTCCTGGTTGCCCATCGAGATGTATCCGGACGACTGGATCACGAAGATTCCTCCGATATCCCTGAATGGCACGTGGAAGAACTCCATGGCGACCTGGTCGAGAATGCGCCCCCTCGTCAAACAGCACGGGCCTCTGGACGCAGCGTACTTCCTTGATCACAGCCTGCTCACCTTCCTCCACGGATTCCGCAGGAGGGTGCCGTATCTCCTGGCAACAGACATGACGCCCTTGTTCTGCGCCAGGCATGCGTTGTGGTACGCGGTTCCCGGGTACAATCCTGACTCCCGGGTATCACAGCTTAAACAGAAGATGACGCGCAGCGTGTATGCCGGTGCATACCGCCTGCTTCCCTGGTCCAGCGCCGTGCGCGATTCCTTCGTGGAAGACTACCATATCCCGGAGGAGCGTATCACCGTCCTTCCTCCCGGAATCGATCTGGGCAAATGGCTTCCGCCGGATCGCACCGCAGATCTTGCGCGTGTGCCCGGGAAGCCCTTCAAGATCCTGCATGTCGGATGGGACTTTGACCGGAAGGGCGGGGACCTGCTTCTCGAGCTTGCTTCGGAGCCGGAATTCGAGGATTGCGAGTTTCATTTTGTCACATCCTCGTTTGCCGGGCAGGCCGCCCCGAACGTGTTCGTACACTCGGATCTCGGCCCCAACAGCACCAAGCTCATGTCGCTGTATCGGGAGGCAGACGCATTCGTCCTTCCGACGAAGGCAGATACATTCTCGATCGTTGCCTTGGAGGCGATGGCCATGGCCCTTCCCGTCATCATATCGGACGTCGGTGGGATCCGTGATATCGTTGAGGACGGGGCAACGGGGTACCTGCTCCGTTCCGGCGACCGCTCCCGCCTGCGCGATTCCCTCCGGGCGTTGCGCACCGACACAGCCCTCCGGATCGACATGGGCTTGCGGGGAAGGAAGCGCGTCGAGCACCACTTCGATCTCGCACAACACGTCTCTACCGTTATGGAACTCTTATCTGCCGCAGCACACTCACGCACCAGGGAGGACTCCCGATGACCACCAGATCTCCCATACCCGCACTCGTGTGCGGCGAAATTGGCCTTGTTCGCAGTCTCGGAGAAGTCGGCGTGCCGGTCTATGTCGGCTCGTACTACGACGACAACATCGCCTACTACTCTCGCTATTGCTCGCGCAAGGTGCACTTCTCCCATTCCACCTCCCGGGATTTTGTGGACGCCCTTGTGGCGCTGGGGAAGGAAGAGGGGCGCAAGATGGCGTTCTTCAGCGACGACGACAGGGCCGTGCTGACGTTCTCCCGGTACCGCGATGAGCTCGCACCGTATTACTATTTCAATCTGCCCGACCATGACCTCGTCAACACCATTCTGGACAAGCGGGCGTTTGCCGAACTCGCCGAACGGCTTGACCTTCCGGTGCCCAAATCCTTCATGCCGGCTTCGGCTGAAGAAGCCGGGCACTATGCAGACCGCCTGACGTACCCCTGCATCCTGAAACCTTCGCACAAAGACGACTGGTGGCACCCGCGGTTCAAGGAACTTGTCGGACCGTACCGTAAAGCTATCCTCTGCGAGAGCCGGGAAGACCTTCTCGACATGTACAAGAAAGTCGTCCAGATCAATCCGGCAGTCGTCATGCAGGAGTACATCGACGGCGACGATCTGGATCTCTACAGCGTGAACCTCTATTTCAATGCACAGGGCCAGCCGCTGGCACACTTCATCGGGCACAAACTCCGGATCTACCCCATCCATGCCGGCGTGGGATCGATTGTGGAAACGGTCAAGGATGACGAGATGTCGCAGGCCGCGTTACAGGCGGCGGCACGGCTCGGATTGCGCGGACATGTGAACATCCAGTTCAAGCGGGACCGGCGGACGCGCGCGCTCAAGATCATGGAAATGCACACCCGCAACAGCCTCTGGGCATACCTGGCAACGGGGAGCGGGCTCAATATCACCGCAGTGGCATATTACGACATGATCGGCGAAACATCACCTCTCCGACCGAACCTTCAACAGGGTGTGAAGTGGATCGACCTGAACAAGGACGTGAAGGCCTTGATGGATTATCGCAGGAGCGGCGAGTGGACCGTGGGGACATGGCTGAAATCCTACAAAGGGAAGAGAGTGTATCACGTGCACTCCCTCCGTGACCCGCTGCCCCTCGTGATGGATTCATGGTTTCTTGCCAAACGCTACACCTCGAACGGAAACAAGAAAGGAGCGGCTCCGCATGCCTGACGATTCGATTGCCGTCACGACGTCGGCGCAGAAAGACCGCGTGCGTTCGTTCTTCGACGAAAGCACATCCTGGCAAGGAGAGTTCTACGAGAAGAAGAACGAGTACTTCTCACGTTTGATCCAACGGAGGAAGGCGTATGCGGTCGAAATGCTGAAAGGCATCCCCGGCGGAAGTCACCGGACCGCACTCGACGTCGGCTGCGGCGCCGGCGCGTACCTGGAAGAGCTTGTCACCATGGGCTATCGGGCAACCGGGATGGACCTTTCTCCCGAGATGCTCGAGTCGTGCAGGAGACGTTTCGACCGGAAGGGTTCCTCATCTGCTTCGGTGGAACTCT
>JADLEA010000293.1 GCA_020846365.1 Bacteroidota bacterium | reverse complement strand
ATGTAGGCCAGGGCAATAAGGACAACAAAGCCAGCCAGCACAAAGACGATCGGCGTGGACGGCGAATAGGTTCCTGCCGGGAGGGCGACAGCTTTCTCACCCCGGAACATCGCGCGGACGGCATCATCCGCCAGTCTTTTTTCCCGCCGGTCGCTCACCAGGCCCATGCGATGCATCCACGGGTCCCCCGTGTGCACGGTCAACGCCGGCCGGTCCGCTCTCCAATCATTGAACGACCAGAGAATCGTGCCGTCCAGATCCAGCGTCCGAAACAGGTTGAGTCGCTGCAGATAGAATCGTGCCTGGGCTTGTTGGGATAGCGGATCATTGTATCCCTTGCGGTTCGCGTGATCCACTTCCGTTCCGATCCGTGCGATAACTGCCGGACGGCCTGCATGGGTGCTGCGCCATAACTCAATTGAGGCTTTCAGGGTCCGGAAATCGTGCGCGTAGATGGTCAGGGCGGCAAAGTCCAGCAGATCGCTGACCGAATCCATGACGCCCAGGCGGAGCGGTAGATACAGCGGGCGCGAATCCAGTGAACGCGCTACCTGCGCCAGGGAGCTGACAAACGTCCTGGCATCGCTGTTTGATGCTTCGATCTCGTCGCCGATCCCCCAGGCGAACACGGAAGGATGATATCTGTCTCGAAGGATCATCTCCCGCATCATCAGGGAAGCGGCATCCAGGTACGATTCGCTTGCCAGGACCGCGGCCGGAGCGCCGCACACGGGGAGATCGATCATCGCCAGAAGGCCGTGGCGATCACAGAGATCGAGCATGGCGGGGTGCGGCGGGTGATGCGCAAAGCGAACGACGTTTGCGCCGAGCATCTTCATCAGGATGATGTCGCGCTCACGCTCTTCAAACGGCATGGCGTTGCCCCAGACGGGATGATCCTCGTACCACGTCACGCCTCGGAGCACAAGCCGCCGGCCGTTCAGAAGAAAATCACCCTTGTCCAACGTCAGGGTCCTGCATCCGTACGGGAGCGAATACTCGTCGATGAGGGAGACCCCGGCGGGAGAAGCAAACACGATCTGACAACGAAGGGTGTAGAGCTCCGGCGTCTCCGGACTCCACAGGCGGGGATTCTCTATGACGACGTCCGTCCGGCCGCCCGACCACCGACCCTCGGCATACTGGAGCGGCTGCAGCGCGCTGCGACCGACGCTCACCCCGGAGAGGGATTCCAGAAGTTCCACCTGAACTCCGAGTACCGCCTTCCGATCCTGCTGCACCTGCCTGGCAATGCTGTCCAGTGTGCCTTCAAGCTGTGGAAACACGGAGATCCGGACAGCACCGGCCGCGGAAGCCGGGGTCGTCGTGACGTTCACGTCGCGTATGAAGAGCAACGGAGTGCCGAGGAGGGCGATCTCCCTGTGAATGCCGCCGTAGTTGTGCCATCCCCAGACGAGATGACGCAGGGGAACTGTGGAACGACCATCGAGCTGGTTGTCTACGATGAGGCGAACAACATTTTCTTTGCCGGGTTGGAGGACTTCACGCGGAACCGGAAGCACATAGCTGGTATACCCGCCGGCATGCGAGCCGATGAACTCGTTGTTGATGGACACATCAGTCGCGTAGTTCGAGCCCAGCACGACCAGCTGCCACTGGTAGCGTTCCAGATCGAACGCCGGCATCTCGAATCCGCGCTGGAAATCGGTCTTTCCGACGAAGTCCGCCGCAACTGGAATGGTAACCTCGCCGGTCTCCCCGCTCTCGAGCGTGTAGTTCCACGATCCCCCGAGGGGAATGTACTTACGCGTGGATGCGGGAGCGAGATATGACCATCTCACCTCTGAGGTGCTTGGTGTACCATTCTCAAGGAATCTGGGGTTTCCGGCGTAGCTAACCGACGGGGTGAGTAGTCCGAGAAGGGATACGCAAATTATTATGAACGCCGACCTGCGAACCGGAATCAAGCCCACTGTGTGAGATGCGGTAGGTTTTCGAGTCCTTCCTTTAAATATACGATGTAAACCCGCAGAAAGCAACCAAAAACCGCATCCCTACACCTTAGCTGCCTTCAAAATAGCCGAAAACGAGTCTGCTTTCAAGCAAGCTCCACC
The DNA here is from genome assembly GCA_020846365.1 of Bacteroidota bacterium. GTDB lineage: Bacteria > Bacteroidota > Ignavibacteria > UBA10030 > UBA6906 > JAGDMK01. Next base: position 2,511 of record JADLEA010000293.1, on the reverse strand, counting down.
CACGAGAGCTCCATCTACGTCATTTTGCGTGAGGATTTCTGCCGCATTGTCAGGCTTTACGCTGCCGCCGTATTGAATCGTGATCCGCTCGGCGAGGGCCCAATCATACTGTTGGGCAATCAGCTTCCGAATGAGCTGGTGGACCTCCTGGGCTTGCTGCGGAGTCGCTGTTCGCCCGGTGCCGATCGCCCAGACAGGTTCGTACGCGACAACGCAGTTCGCCATGTCATGCGCAGGGATGCCGGCGAGCACGCCTTTTGTCTGGGTGGTAATCACCTGCACCATGACACCTTTTTCCCGTTCATCCAGTGTTTCTCCAACGCAAATGATGGGGTGTAGTCCGGCGGCAAGCGCCTTCTTTGCCTTTGCATTCACCAGCTCGTTGGTTTCTCCATGATACTGCCGCCGCTCGGAGTGTCCCAGGATGACAAAGGAAGCGCCCGTCGCCTTGATCATTTTTGCCGACACTTCTCCCGTGTACGCTCCTTCGTCGTGCTGAGACATGTTCTGGGCACCAAGCTGGAATGCCGAGCCCTTCAGCAACTCGCCTGCAAGCGCGAGGGATGTGAAGGGAGGGCAGACGACGGATTGCACGCGGTCCGGGAGGGAGGGGGTGGCCGCCTTCAAAGCCAGTATCAGATCCCTGGTTTCGGTAAGATCCTTATACATCTTCCAGTTACCAGCGATAATCATGGTTCGCATCTGTTACTCCTCAGTAATGGTGGATTCATGGTGTACAGTTCGTGTCGTGCCTCTTCAGCGAACGCCTACCCTGCGCCGGAGACGCCGGCCTGGCGTTGTTCGGTGAGCGGGTGAGTGAAGATGCGTTTGTGAAACGGATGACTGACGGTGAGGACCGGACGGTTGGACTGCCGGACAACTTCCGCGGTGTTGTTGCCGATATAGACGCGCCGCAATCCTTTGCGGCCGTGCGTCGACATGACGATCATGCTGACATCACGGTCTTCGGCAAACCGGATGATGGAATTGCTCGGCTCGACGTCGCGGTCCACAATCACCTCGTGTTTCACCTCTTTGAATAATGGGTGGTGTTCCTGAAGGTCGGGCATCCGCCGCAGCACCTGTTCCAGGGTCTCCGGTTTCTCAAGTTCCGAAATGTACTGCAGGTACAACACGGCTTGGGACACACGGGCTATGGAGAGCGCGTAGGAGAGCGCCGCATTCCCGGCGGGAGAAAGGTCCGTGGGACACAGCACCGACGTGATCTTCCCGCCCAGTTTCGGCGCCGTCTGAATGGTGAGCACGGGCTGTCGCGAGAGGCGGACAACCCGCTCAACGGTGCTCCCGATGAGGTACTGTGAGAGATGGGTGAGCCCTCTGGTTGCCATCACAATCAGGTCAAAATCCTTCGCTTCGCTTTCCTCGACGATCACCTTGTAGGCACGTCCCGGAATCACCTGCGACGTAAGCCGGACGGATCTCCCGGCCACGCCCCTCTTCATACGTGAGAACTGCTCTTCCAGAAACGCTGCTTTTCGTTCCTGGTACGCCTGCACCGCATCGTCCCGCACCTCATTCGCCCCCAGCGGTGACACCGGGAACTCATCGACGTGAAGGAGGACGATGTCCGGTTCGAATCGTTCTCCCAGAAGCACGGCGTACTCGAGTGCGTTTTCCGCGTGCTTGGAAAAGTCCGTTGGCACAAGTATGCGACGAAGTTCGTACATGCTACGCCTTCCTCTCGCCGAGCTTCCGGCGCAACAGCTCGTTTACGACCTTGGGATTCGCCTTGCCCTGCATCGCCTTCATGGTTTCACCCACAAAGAATCCGAAGATCTTCTCGTTTCCCGCAAGGTACTTTCGTACCTGATCTCCATGCTGTTCGAGCACGCGGTCCACGCGCTCTTCGATCATCGAGATGTCCGAGACCTGTACCAGCCCTTTGCGTTGGACAATCGCGGCCGGCTCCTCGCCCGACACCAGCATTTCTTCGAACACCTCTTTGGCCAGCTTCCCGCTGACCGTGCCGTCTGCGATCAACCGGATCATAGCCGCGAGGCGGTCAGGCGAGACCGGGAAGCCGGAGAGTTTCACCTTCTGCTCTCCGACAACGCGCAGGACATCCGTCATGACCCAGTTGCTCACGCTCTTGGCAAGAGCTTTTTGGTCCTGCGCATTCTCTCTGGCCAGTGCCCGCAGTGTCTGTTCAAAGTAGTCAGCAATCTCACGCTCGGCCGTGAGCACGTCCGCGTCGTATCGCGGAAGCCCCAGTTCGGCGCAGTACCGGTCCCGCCGTGCAACGGGCAGTTCGGGCATCGCAGCCCGGAGGGTAGAAAGCCATGACTCGTCCACAAGCACCGGCACGAGGTCCGGATCGGGGAAGTACCGGTAGTCGTGGGCTTCCTCTTTGCTCCGCATGGGGATCGCCTCGCCGGCGTCGGCATCCCAGAGGAGCGTCTCCTGGACCACGGAACCGCCTTCCTCCAGGAGGGAGATCTGGCGCCCGATTTCGAATTCCAGCGCGCGCTCGACGTGCCGGAAGGAATTCAT
>JADLEA010000292.1 GCA_020846365.1 Bacteroidota bacterium | reverse complement strand
CAGGCGCTTTTCTCCCTCGGCCCGCACAAGGCGCATCCATTCTAAAAGAGGAATCCGATCATGAAGTACTTCTTCGTTTCCCTGATGCTTCTCCTTGCCGCGGCGGCGCAAGCGGAAGTGAAAGTGGTAACGTCGCTCCCGGACCTTGCCGACCTGGCACGGCGTGTCGGCGGTGACCGCGTCGTTGTGGATTACATCGTGCGGGGTGACCAGAATCCGCATGCGCTGGAGGTCAAGCCAAGCTACATGATGAAGCTGCGGTCCGCAAAGCTGTTCCTTATCGTCGGGATGGATCTCGAGCTCTGGGCTCAGCAAATCGTCGATGGATCCCGGAACGACGCGCTGCGCGTTGTGGATCTGTCGCGACGAGTCCACAAGCTTGAGGTTCCCGCCCGAGTGGATGCCAGCCAGGGTGATGTTCACCGGTTGGGGAATCCCCACTACTGGTTGGACCCGCGCAATGTGCGAATCATGGTGGAGGATATCGCGTCGGCACTTTCAGGGATTTCACCTTCGGATGAGCAATACTTCCGCGCAAATGCCGATGCCTACCTGAGGCAGGTCGAGCAGAAGATCGTCGAGTGGGAGCAGACGATGCGCCCCTTCGCCGGGAGGCAGGTCATTAAATTCCACAAAAGCTGGAGTTACCTGGCAGCATGGCTGGGATTGACCGTTGCAGACCAGGTGGAGCCGAAGCCGGGGATTGCGCCGAGCCCGGGGCACACGGTGGAATTGATCGCGCAGGTGCGAAAGGCGGGGATAAAGGTGATCATCGTCGAACCCTTCTACGACGCCAGTGCCGCGGAACAGATAGCGAGGGCAACGGGTGCGGCGGTACTACGCCTTCCCACATCCAGCGGCGTTGCCGGGGAAGCACCGGACTATATCGGTCTCATGGAACACACTATCACGGCCCTTGCGGGAGCGCTGAAGTGAACGCACAAACGCTCATTCATCTTGAACACGCCACGCTGGCCTACGGCAGGAACACCGTGCTGCGGGATATCACCTTGAGCATTCATCGCGGTGACTATGTGGGGCTGGTGGGCCCGAACGGGGCTGGCAAAACCACACTGCTGCGCGCGATTCTGGGAACCCTTCCCCCCCGGACCGGGTCGCGGACGGCAGTGCGGCCGGACGGAACTCCGCTTCGCTTCGGCTATGTCCCGCAGCGCGACAGCATCGAATCGGTGCTTCCGTATACGGCGTCCGATGTTGTCATGATGGGTCGATACAGGCAGATCGGCTTTCTACGCTTCCCGGGAAGAAAGGAGCGGGCAATGGTGCTGGACGCACTTCGTCAGGTGGGGATGGATGCACTGGCGGGAAGAGTCTTCCGGGATCTCTCGGGCGGGCAGAAGCAGAGGGTGCTGATAGCGCGGGCGCTGGCCACCGATCCTGATGTGCTCATCCTTGACGAGCCCACGAACGGGATGGACCTGGCGTCCCGTGCGGCCATCCTGGGGCTCATCGATGCGCTGCATGAGCAGGAAAAGCTGACCATTCTCATGGTCAGCCATCTCATGGACGACGTCGTCAATCACGTCGAGCGGTTGGCGATCGTGGAACGGGACTTCTTCCAGATCGGCGACGTCGAAGAGATTCTTACGGGATCTCAACTGTCCGCGCTCTACGGCGTTCCGGTGAAGGTGGATCATGCCGGCGGTCATGTTGTGGTCACGGTAGGAGGGTCCGATGAACCCCGTTGAACTCCTTGAAACCCTCTTCCGTGAGTTTCCTTATGCGGTCTACGGAAGCATCCTCGTCGGGATTGCCTGTGCATTTCTCGGCGTTCACATCGTTGCCAAGCGCGTCGTCTTCCTCGGGGCAGTGCTGACCCAGGTATCGGTTCTTGGGCTGACGATTACGTTTCTGCCGTTTGTCGCCATTCCGCACACGGTCGGTGCACTTGCGGCCACGCTGGTAACGGTGGTCATCATCTCACGATTACTCACCGGAAGAAAAATTCCGCGGGATGCCGTGCTGGGCGTCGTCTTCGTCACATCCGTGACTGCGCGTCTGCTCATCATGCAAAAGACCCCCCGGGTGGAGGTTGCCGAGGTGGAGAACCTCCTGCGCGGGGACATTCTCTTTGTCACCCCGGAGCTCTTCTTCCTCATGCTTGCCGGTTTTGCGGTCGCGCTGGCAGTCCACCTGCTGTTTTTCAAGGAGTTCACCTTTGTGACCTTCGACGCAGACACTGCCGCCGCGCAGGGGTACAGGGCGGGCGTGTGGGAGCTCGTCTTCTATTTGATAGCCGGCATGGTCATCTCCCTGGCCACGCACATGGTAGGCGATCTTTTTGTGTTCGGGTTTCTGGTTGTGCCGGCGGTGACCGCCATGTTAGTCAGTCGCAACGTCAAGTGGATCTTTCTGATTTCGGTCCTCATCGGCGTCGTTGCTCCGATCATCGGCTTGTATGCGGCGTTCCTGTTGGATGTGCCTGCCTCACCCGCGATTGTGGGAATCGCATCGGTGGGGTTGGGTGCTGCATGGCTGTGGGGACTTGCCGTCAAGAAGACGGCGTAGGAACGTCATACCGACGAGCCCATGGCGCGGCATCGCTCCGGCTTGGCAGCCAGGGCGACCGGCACCATGGGCTCTTCACACGCGTCGCTCTCAGACACTCCGGGATTCCTGCCCGGGCCCCGGAGGGAGTAACCGTACTCAGACGGCGCCGACAACCGCGTTGATTGCGGCGACGTTCACGATATCCGTAACACTGCATCCGCGCGACAGGTCGAATGCCGGCTTGCGGAGTCCTTGCACCACCGGACCGATGGCTTCCGCTCCTGCCATCCGCTGTGCGAGCTTGTACCCGATGTTGCCCGCGTTCAGGTCGGGGAAAATGAGGACGTTGGCTTTCCCCTCCAGAGGGCTTCCCGGAGCCTTCGAAGCCGCAACCTTCGGTACAATTGCTGTATCGAGTTGCACCTCGCCGTCAACGATGAGATCCGGCCGTTTCTGTTTGAAGATTTCTGTCGCCTTCTGCACCTTCTCCACAAGGGGATGACTCGCACTCCCCTTCGTAGAAAAGGACAGCATGGCAACGCGAGGCTCCTCTCCCGTAAGCCGGCGGTGGTTGTCTGCGGTGGATATCCCGATGTCGGCAAGCTGCTCGGCTGTGGGGTCGGGCACTACGGCGCTATCGGCAAAAGAGTATACCTGATGCGGGAACACCATCAGGAAGAAGCTGGAAACGATGGTGATGTTTTCGGCCAGACCGATCACCTGGATCGCCGCACGCAACACATCGCCCGTGGTGGAGAGGGAACCCGCCACGCTTCCCGAAGCCAATCCCTCTCTTACCATCATGGCGCCAAAATAGAGCGGCTGT
>JADLEA010000291.1 GCA_020846365.1 Bacteroidota bacterium | reverse complement strand
TGTCCGCCGAGATTTTGAAGACTGCCCTGCAGCCGGTAGCAGCGACAAAGACGTTCCCTTGCGCGTCCACATCCAGACCGCGGAAGTAAGGGCCGAGCTCTGGTCCAACCCCGGGGACGGAATCACACCCCGGCGGCGTCACGTTCTCGACAACGGTCGTCAGTGTCTTGCCCTGACTGATCTTCCGTACGGCCCGGTCTTCCGTGTAGTAGACGGCCCCATCCGGTCCAGTCGCCAGTCCGTTCAGCCAGCGAAGCGCGCCGCTCTCCGTGGACGCCGGGAGCGTCTTCAGAACACCGGTTGCTCCCGACGGAAACAGCCTGAGGATCTGCAGCCCCTGACCGTCAGTTCGCCAGGGATAGTACAGAACCCCATTGGGGCCTACGCTGATGGGAAAGTCGCTGGAGAGGAGAAGCGCAGGGTTCGCACCCGCCCGCCTGACGGTGGCATCGCCCTGCGGAAAATGCGGGAGTGTCGCGTTCTGCAATTGACCATCACGATCGATCGTCATCCAATGATAGGCGGGTCCTTGAATCCTGGTCAGCGCGCCGTTCGGCTCAATTTTCCACACCCCGGAGCCGGTATCGACGAAATACACATTCCCCTGCCGGTCTACGGCGATCCCTGAGCCCGGGTGAGCATACGCCAGGTGCGTTACGCCGGTGAACAACGAAATCAGGACCAGGATGATCGACCGTTTCATGAGCGCGCCTCCAGAGTGGAACAGGAAGGGCCGGGTTCATGAGACGGGGGGGCCCCACAACGCACCCCTCGATGCGGCCCCCATGTTTGAAGCAACAATACGGCAGGAGCGACGGTTCCTCAAGCAGACCGGAGAATGTTCAACATGAGCAACTGAGCTGACTGGAATTGGACAGCCACTGCAGGATTTTCTGCAAGGCTATCTGCCTGAGGAAACCACACTCTGCGAGTCGGGGAGAGCGTTGTTGCGGATCAGCCGGATCTTGTTTGCCTGATCCTCATACACCACAACGGTTTTGCCAGTGGAGGCCAGCAAGCGATCCTGCTTGGGCCAACCCTCTGGCCTTTTTTGGAGGAGAACATACTGAACCTCACTTTCTTGGAGGTTCTCGAGGAGAGTGGCTGCATCCGGGATAGCCGCATGCTCCCACCAGCGGACTTCTGCGCGGTGTGTTCTCCACTGCTCATGCAGCGGCCGGTGCAGGGTCCCATCTTCCTCGACCGCGACGGGTACAAGGTGAAGACGCCGACCGTAAAGAGGGTAGTACTCATTGCTCGGGCCGAACCAGGCCATACGGGATCCCGGAGGGAGCGTCTCAAGGGATTTCCAACAATCACCCCAGAACTCATCATAGTACATCTGATTGAAAGTTCTGGCATCGGCCACGCGGGTGATGTAAGGGACCCAGAGCGCGACCCCAGCAACCATCGCAACGAACGCAGCGACACGGAGTCTCCGGCCGGGAGCCCGCATTTTCAGGATCGGGGTCCATCGCAACGCGACAAATGTCGCACATGCGATCCCGAAGCTATATGCTGCCCTCATTTCTACGAACGACACGACGACTGCGCCAAGACCCAGAAGGAAGCCTGCATTTGTCCGTCCGAGCGTGAGTGCGAATGCCAGGACTCCCATCGTGAACGGCAGCACGAGATACCGCGGGATCGCCACAAAGAGAGCATCCGGTGCATCAACCGAACCTGAAAATGGAAGCAAGGGGAAAGCAACGGTGGAAATCGTGCCGGTCAGGAGTATCAATACCAGGACACCACGCCCGGGAACTCCGATCTCCCCTCGTGCGAGAATCCCGCGCAGAAGCGTCCAGCCATAGCCAATCGCGCAGAGCACGAAAAGCGCGACGGGCCACCGCAGATACCCGGCGAGCACGGAGAGAGGCCGGTCTGCTCCCAAATCCTCGGCAAAGATCTTGGCAAGAAATGTGGTTTTCCACACCAGAGCCGACTTGAACGGGCCGTCGAACGGGCCGAATTCGCTGGGAAAGAATGGATTGCCGCTCAATAGAAACGTCCGAATATACCAATAGGAACCGGTGCACGTCGCGGCGAGCACAAACCACACGACCGCTCTCCACCGTTCCTTGCCGGGCGTCCCGCGGTGATCCGCAAGAAGGATCCACAACGTTATGAGTACGGACACATGCAGGAACAAGACCTTTGCGCCTGCGGCCCATCCGACAAGGAGTCCGGCAAGGACGAGCGAGGGCGTGTGAAAGACCCTATGTGAATTTATCTGCCGGGGAATAAGAAGTGCAATCGCGGCGACGGTCATCGCCGTCCCGGCGAGCTCCGGTGATACGAGCCGCTGCGCTTCGCCTGCAACGACGAGCGAAGACGTCATGAGGGCACTGGTGAGGAATCCCTGTGCCCAGCTTCCTCCGCTGGCGCGCACCAGACTGATGCCGGAGACCGCCAGCAACGCCAACCAGAACACACCCGCAAGCGCGCCGCTTCCATCTGTCCCTGAAAGGAGAAAAGGCCACAGGGAAACCACATCCGCGTTGAACGGGAAATAGTTCATCCAGTAGAGATTGCTTCCGTCAAAACCGCCCGTAAGAATGGCATTCGCCGCGAACGGACCATGATAGTCCAGGTCTTCAGGACTCATTCCGTTGCCACGGACGAGCAGCTTTCCAACCAGTGGCAGCAGTGCTCCCGCCAACGCTGCGACCGCAAGGTGGCTCTTCCAGTCGGCATCCCGGACCGGCAGGGTTGTTTCGGCCGGAGGATCTGCGCCTTTCGCAAGGCTGGGACGAACGACGAATGACCCCAGGGCAAGGAATCCCAGCATGAGCGTGATGTTCACAGGACTGAGAAGACCGGCCGTTCCGAGTAACAGGATTGAGAGCCAGATGACGAGGGGAATAAGTGCAGTAGTTCCGAGGATTGCGCGCCAGGGTTCAGTCCCCCGCATCAGCAACCGGGCAACTCTGAACGAAATGACCAGGACGAAGATCAGGTTGATCGAAAGCAGGATGGAGCCCATGAGAATAGTAAACGCATTCCGGGCTGTTTGTGTTCCCCGTCATGCTGCTGTTCCGGAGGGTGGAGTGACGCTTCGGCCGCGATCATCACTGCGTCGAAGACGTGGTGCGTGTAATGAGCACCTTATCCACGCGTAAGCCATTCATTTCGAGCACTTCAAACCTGTATTCACCGACATCAAAACCATCGCCGGCCGCAGGGATACGACCGATTCTCGCCAGAACAAATCCTCCCACAGTCGCATAGGTCTGCTGTTCCCCCGCGAAGACTACAGGAAGATGAATAGCCTCGTGCAGATCGCCTACGGGAAGCATGCCGTCTACGACCAGGGATCCGTCTTTGCGTTTGAGGATCCGCGCCATCCCCGCTTCCGGCAACATCCCCACGATGGCGTCGGCAAAATCGTTCATCGTAACGATCCCCTGCAGGCCGCCAAATTCATCGATAACCAGGCCCACCTGGCTCTCTGAGTTCTTCATGAGCTCAAGCGCATCCAGGGCCGAAGAGTTTTCCGGTATACTGAGGACCTCCCGGGCACAGGCCCGCGCATCGAGACGGCCCTGCGCGACGAGGTCCAGGAGCAGGTCTTTCGTCGATACGGTGCCAATGACATTGTCGAGCGTCGTGTCGCAGAGCGGGTAATGTGAATACCCGGCCGCTTTCAGCTTCTCAGTGATTGTCGCGGTTGTGTCGCTTGTGTACAATGCCACCACACTGCTCCTGGGCGTCATGATGGCGGGCAACCGGAGAGTTCCGAGACGAAATACCCGCTCAAGCATCTCCTGCTTCGATTTCTCTATGACGCCAGCGACCGTCCCCTGTCGGATCAGGATGCGCACCTCGTCTTCGGTAATCGACGGCTCAGCAGACGGCTTTATCCTGAGGAGCGCGAGGACGCCATCCGTGGAGACACTGAGCAGGCGGACCACCGGCAACGTGAGTTTTGACAGGAGCCGCATCGGGCTCGCCATGACCGAACTGATACGCTCAGGATTGTTGAGAGCAATACGCTTCGGGACAAGTTCGCCCAGGATCAGGCTCAAATAGGTAATGACAACCACCACGACGGCAAGCGAGAGGGTCTCGGCGTACGCCGCTAACCACGAGACCTCAGAGAGATACAGGGCGAACTGCTCGGCTATTGTTGCACCGGCAAAGGCGCCCGAAAGGACGCCAACGAGCGTGATTCCTACCTGCACTGTCGAGAGGAAATCCGCAGGCGACTCGGAGAGTTGTAGTGCACTCTTTGCCCGCCGATTCCCCTGATCAGCCAGTCGTTGCAGCCTGGCCCGTTGGCTCGCGACAACGGAAATCTCCGCCAACGCGAAGACGCCGTTGATGAGCACAAGGCTCAGAATAATGAGTACCTCAACCGCGATGAGTGTCATATCATGTGCCGCTCATTGTTCAACGGTGTTGCACACAACCCTCATGAATACAGTATCAGGTCTGTCCGGGAGAATGGCGCGCTCAGGTTTGCGCAGGCGAGTCGCCTGTTGTGGGTTTCCGGAGTATTGTGGCCAAAGGCCCAAGCTCCCGCAACCTCCCTCCAGGAAAGGTAAGAAATTCTCGCATTGCAGGCCGCGGCCCTCCCGGCCTCCCGCAGGCCAACTTACATCATTAATCCCGCCACGACAAACAGCACGCCGGCGATGCTTGCCGAAATCAGCGCATACGGGAGTTGTGCTTCCACGTGCTCGACGACACCGGTCTTGGCCGAGATGGCCGTGATCACCGAGGTGTCCGAGAAAGGCGAGGTGTTGTCGCCGAATACGCCGCCTG
>JADLEA010000290.1 GCA_020846365.1 Bacteroidota bacterium | reverse complement strand
TGGGTCTCATGATCTCGAAGCAGCTCACGGAGCTCATGGGCGGGACCATCGGCGTGAACAGCGAGCAGGGAAAGGGGAGCGAGTTCTGGTTCACGGCGACATTCGGGAAGGTCACTCACCGCGCGCCCGCAACGGCCGAGGGGAGCGGACTGGCCGGATTGCGCATCCTCGTGGTCGATGACAACGACACCAGCCGGAAGATTCTCTCCCATCAGGTGCAGCATTGGGGCATGCGCTGCGAGACGGTTCCCGACGGTGAGGAAGCCCTTCGCGCCCTGCGCGAGGCGGCGAATGCCGGGGAACAATTCTCACTGGCGCTGCTGGACATGCAGATGCCGGGCATGGATGGACTTGCGTTGGCCGGAAAGATCAAGGAGGATCCCCTTCTCTGCGAGACCGTGCTGGTGATGCTGACCTCATTGGGAAGCGGGGCTGACTACCCGGACGCGTCCGATGTGATCACGCAATGCCTGACCAAACCCGTGAAGGAAGGGGCGCTGCACGACGCTCTGCTCACGGCGTTGCGGCAGTGCAGCGTTGACGAAGGCGGCTCCGACCGTCACTCCTCTGCCGCCACTCTCCAGGAAAACACCCGGGAGAAAGAACTGAGGGTCCTCGTCGCGGAAGACAATCCCGTTAATCAGAAAGTGGCACTTCGCATGCTGACCAAGATCGGATGCCGGACCGACGTCGTGAGCAACGGTCTCGAAGCGGTGAACGCGGTGGGCGCGATTCCGTACGATCTGGTCTTTATGGACTGCAACATGCCCGAGTTGGACGGTTTTGCGGCGACCTCGGCAATTCGGACAATGGAAGGAACTCACAAACACACAGTGGTGATTGCCATGACAGCAAACGCGCTGAAGGGTGACAGGGAGAAGTGCCTGGCGGCCGGGATGGATGACTACATTTCGAAACCGGTGGCGCGGAAGGATCTCGCGGCGATGGTGGACCGGTGGGGAGGCAAGAGCGAACCGGCGGCTCCCGCGCCCGTGCAGCACGATGAATCAGCCGCATCCGAGCCGGCCGTAGACAGTGCGCGCCTGGACGAACTCGCCGACCTCGGCGACGAAGAGGATCCCCAGTGGCTTTCGCTCATTCTGCAGAAGTTCATTGAGGATGCTTCTTCCCGGATCGTGAAGCTCGTGGTGGCATCCGAGACCGGCGATCCGGTGTTGCTGGGGCAGATGGCGCATGCGCTCAAGGGGAGTTGCGGAAACATCGGGGCACGGGGAATGGCCGAGATCGCCCTGCAGCTCCAGATGCTGGGGAAAACCGGATCGGTGGAGGGTGCCACCGATCTGATCGGCGCACTGGAACGCGAGTTCGCCCGCGTGCGCGTCGCGCTGGAGTCCTATGTGGGTTCTCACGAGAAAGCGCAATGAAAGTCCTTATAGCAGAAGACGATCCCGTCTCCCGGTATGTCCTGGCGGCGCGGATCCGGAAGATGGGACACGAGGTGCTGGTGACGGAGAACGGCGTTGAGGCGTGGAATGTCTACAAGCAGGAACATCCCCGCCTGGTCATCACCGATTGGATGATGCCCGAAGTGAACGGGCTTGAGCTGACCCGCAGGATCCGCGGCGCGGATTCGAACCTGTACACCTATGTCATTCTGCTGACGGCCCTCAGCGGGCGCAGTCATTTCCTCGAAGGGATGGAAGCCGGCGCCGATGATTTTGTGACGAAACCACTGGAAGTGGACGGGCTCCACATCCGCCTCCGGGTGGCCGAGAGGATCCTGAGCCTCCAGCACGAACGTCAGCAGCTGGAAGGCCTATTGCCTATTTGCTCCTATTGCAAGCGTATTCGGGATGAAGGAGACCACTGGCATTCGCTGGAAGGGTATGTCGGCGAAAAGACCGATGCGTCGTTTTCTCCCACACTATGTCCCGATTGTCAAACGACGTGACAGAAAAAGGACGACACCTTCATGGGACTCATCAGCATAAACAACATCCGGCCGGGCATGGTACTTGCGGGCGACGTCAAGGACCGGAATAACCGGGTCCTTCTCGCTGCCGGTCAGGAGATTTCAGACAAACACCTGAAGATCTTCAAGATGTGGGGCGTGACGGATGCCGACATCAAGGGGACGGATCAGGAGGATATGGTGGCGCAGGACAAGGAAGAAGTGGATCCGATGAGCTATCAGGCGGCCGAAGAGGCAACGCTCGCGCAGTTCCGGCATGCGGACCTGGCGCATCCCGGCATGAAAGAACTGGCACGGCTTGCGACCATGCGGCGCGTGCGCGTAGCAAGGGAGGAACACCATGGATAGCACTACGCCACGTGACCTGCTGCGAGGATATGTCGAAGTCTCCTCCCTTCCGATGATCCACCTGCGGCTGGAGGAGGCAATCAACAACCCGAAGAAGTCCATGTCGGATATCGCCAAGATCATCCGCGAGGATCCCGGACTCACGGCGCGCCTGCTCCGCATCGTGAACAGCGCGTTCTACAACTTCCCCTCGCGCGTCGAAACCATCTCCCAGGCGGTGACGATCGTCGGGACTCAGCAGCTGAGCGCGCTGGCTCTCGCGACGTCGGTGATGAAGATGTTCAAAGGGCTTCCGGAAGACCTGGTCAGCATGGATTCCTTCTGGCGCCACAGCATCGCCTGCGGACTGGCGGCCCGTTTCATCGGGACCCTGCGGCGGGAAGCGAACGCTGAGCGGTTCTTCGTAGCCGGGATGTTGCACGACATCGGGCGGTTGGTGATGTACACCAAACTGACCGAGCCGTCACGCGAAATCCTGACGACGGCGAAAGCGCAGAACCAACTGCTCTACGAGGCGGAACGGGAACGGCTTGGTTTCACGCATGCCGTGGTGGGAGGGGTGCTCCTCCAGACGTGGAAACTCCCGACAAGCCTGGAAGAGATTGTTATGTATCATCACAATCCGAAGGCGGCGACCCGCTTTCCGGTGGAAACTGCGGTGGTGCATCTTGCCGACATTATTGCACATGCCATGGACCTCGGCAGCAGCGGGGAGGTCTTTGTCCCGCCGCTGGATCCCGAGGCCTGGGAGCGATTGAATCTCTCACCGAGCGTTCTTGGCAGCATCGAGGAACAGCTCGACCGGCAGTATCAGGACTCTCTGCACACGATGCTTGCGGATGCATGACATGACGGAACTCGCCGACATCATCGAACATCTCCGGCAGACGGAGAGCAGAGTCAGGCATCTCGAGGACGTCAACCACCATGTTCTCGACGCGCTGGACTTTGTCGCATCGCTCGGAGATTTCCAGACCAGTCTCAATGCCGATCAGGATGCACAGGCCATCCTTGCAGCGACCAGAACCAACGTGCACCGGATACTGTCGTTCACCGCGACAGCATTTCTTACGGACGAAGCGGAAGACGGGAATTTGGTTCTCACCGACTGCGACCCCACGGAGAATCGGGCCATACTTCAGACGGAGATTGACCGTCACATCGACGAGGGGACATTTGCGTGGGCGTTGAACCAGAACCGGGCTCTCGTGGTGCCGGCCCGCACGTTTACCACCTCGGTTGTGCTTCACGGGTTGTCGACGCGTTCCCGCGTCGTCGGGATGTTCATCGGGGTACTCCCGAACACCGAGCAGATCATCTCCGACGTGCCGCTGAACCTCCTGTCGATTCTTCTGTTCACATGCGCGAATGCGTTGGAGAACGCATCCTTGTACAAGAAGGTGCGCGATTACAACCTCACGCTGGAGCAGGCGATACAGGAACGCACGCGCGAGTTGCAGGTGGCGCTTGAGCAAGCCAACGTGGCCAATGTTGCCAAGCGGCAGTTTCTCGCAAACATGAGCCACGAAATCCGGACTCCGCTCAACGGCATTATCGGGCTTGTTGACCTGCTGAAGAACACAGCGCTCGACGCCGAACAGCGCAAGTACGTGCAGATTGTTCAGGGGAGCAGCGGTGCGCTCCTGACCGTGATCAATGACATCCTGGACTTCTCCAAGATTGAGGCGGGAAAGCTGACCCTGGAGAACAGCGCCTTCGACCTGCGCGCGACCGTGGAGCAATCGGTGCACCTGTTCACCCAGCGTGCGGCTGAAAAGCATCTCGCCTTGACCATGTCAATCGATCCGGATCTCCCCTCTGCCGTCATGGGTGACGCAATCCGGATGGCGCAGATTCTCAACAACCTCGTCGGGAACGCCATCAAGTTCACTGACCAGGGCAGTGTCACCGTGCGGGTCGCGGCGCAGCACCGCTCCACGGAAACCGTCACCGTGCGGTGTTCGGTGCAGGACACCGGGATCGGCATCGGGCCGGAGCAGCAAAAGGCCCTGTTCCAGTCGTTCTCACAGGTGGATGGTTCTGCGACGCGCAAGTACAGCGGGACGGGCCTCGGGCTGGCCATCTCACGACAGCTTGCAGAGATGATGCGGGGCGAAATCGGCGTTGAGAGTGAGGCGGGAAAGGGAAGCACGTTCTGGTTCACGGCCACCCTTGGCATCGCGGAACCTCAGGCCGCGGCCGCGGTTCCGGTGCAACGGGAATCTGACGGCCTGACCGACCCCCTGAACGGCCTGCGCGTGCTTGTGGCGGAAGACAATGAAGCCAACCGGCTCGTCGCCGGCATTATGCTCGGCAAACTGGGTTGCGTCAGCGACGTCGTTGTACACGGTGCCGATGCCCTCGAGGCCATCGTCAACAAGGAGTATGATGTCATCCTCATGGATTGTCACATGCCGGTGATGGACGGATTCGAAGCCACCCGGATGATCCGGAGGACGGAGGGGAAGCAGATGCACCGGACGATCATCGCGATGACGGCGAATGCCTTGCAGGGAGAGAGGGAGCATTGCCTGGCGGCCGGCATGGACGATTTTCTGCCCAAACCGGTGATCCTCGAGGAACTCGCCGCCAAAGTGCGCCAGTGGGCGGGCAAGACCTCGGGCGTCTCTGCGCCGTCATCTGCGGAAAAGGTACCGACACGCATCGTGCGCTTGGACCATGACCGTCTTGGCCATTTGCGTGACCTTGGTGAACGGCAAGATCCGGGGATGTTCGAGCGTATCCTTCGCTCGTTCCTGGAGGATGCTCCGGAGCGCATCGTCACGCTCTGGCACGCTCTGGAAACCGGGGACGCGGAGAAGTTCTTCACATCGGCGCACTCGCTGAAGGGGATCAGCGGAAACCTGGGCGCCATGGTGATGATGTCGCTCTGCCAACGGCTGCAGACCGCTGGTCAATCGGGCATGTTGGCCGGCACGGAATCCATGATTCATGAGCTGGAGGACGAGTTCCAGAAAGTAAAAGAGGAATTGCAGGAAACGTATTTGCCCTGTGAGAACCGGACGTGAAAACCCTGCTGGTAGAAGATGATGTGGTCACCCGGCGTGTGCTTGCAGCACAGCTTCGCAAGCTCGGTCACGAAGTGATCGAAGCTGAGGACGGGGAAGAGGGATGCCGGAAGTTCCGCGAATGCCGCCCTCAGGTGGTGATCACGGACTGGATGATGCCGTCGATGGACGGGCCGTCGCTGTGCCGGATTATCCGTGCAGAAGGGTCCCCCGAGTACACCTATGTCATCATCCTCACTGCACTCGACCGGAAAGCCGGGTACACCGAGGGGATGAACGCCGGGGCAGATGATTTTGTGACCAAGCCGGCCGATGTCACAGAGTTGAATGTACGATTGCGCGTGGCGGAGCGCATCGTCCGGCTGCAGCATGAGGTCCGCCAGCTCGAGGGGCTCCTTCCCATCTGCCCGAAATGCAAGCGCATTCGCGTGGCTGAGGGGCAGTGGGAACAGGTAGAACGCTACATCACTAAGCGGTCCGTTGCACAGTTCTCCCACGGCATATGCCCGGAGTGCTATGCTTCCATTGTCCAGCCGCAGTTGGACGCGCTGAAGGGGAAACGGAGCGCATGACGCCGAACCGCGTGAGTGGAACCAGGAAGAGAGGTTGACATGGCCGACGTACTGAACCCCCCGAAGGCCCGGATTGCTGCCGTGGAAAACGGCGCACGTGCCCTATTTGAGACAAGCGAACCAGCACCCCCCGGGACATGGACGCCGGAGCAGTTGCGGACGATGCTGAGCGAGGGCGGGATCATCGTTGGGATTCATGACGATGTGCTCGACAAGATCGCGGCGGAAGGATGCGACGGAAGCCCTGTCGTTGTTGCGACGGCTGAGCCCGGGACTCCCGGACGCGACGGGTGGATCGAATACTTCTTCAGAGCCGCGGATGCGCCTCCGGCTCCCGCTACCGGCGAGGAAAAGACCTTTGTTCCGCACAGGATTCTCAATGTCGAGGCGGGGCAGAAGCTCTGCGCCATCCACCCGCCGGAACCCGGCTGCCCGGGACTCTCCGTCACCGGCGTTCCCATTCCGGTCAGGCAGGGAAAGAAGGCGTCCTGTGCACCGGGGCCGCATACGATCATGGATCAGGACGGATGTACGCTGTTGGCCGCCATAAACGGCTGCCCCGTGAAGAGACCGGATGGTTCCGTTGAAGTACAGCCCGTCGTCACGATTGCGGGCAATCTGGACTACACCATCGGCAACGTGGATTTCATCGGATCGCTGATTGTCAGGGGCGATGTCAAAGGGGACCTGACGGTGAAGGTGAAGGGAAACATCGACATCCATGGCAACGTCGAGGATGCGGTGATCGAGGCCGGGGGGGACATCGTCGTGCATCAGGGATTCTCGGGCCACGGGAAGGGACGGCTCAGCGCGGCTGGCAACGTGAAGGTTCACTACGTGATGAACCAGTCAGTCGTTGCAGTGAAGGATGTACAGATCACGAGGGAGTGCATCAACGCATCGATTGATGCGGGGGGAAAGATCATTGGCCCCATGGCAGTAATCGCAGGCGGAAAGCTGGACGCCGTCATGGGAGTCGAGGTGGGAGACATCGGCAGCATGGATCTTTCTTCCGCCAAAGTGCGGGTTGGGCGGCGGGGGCGCATTCTTGAGCATCTTGCGCAGGTGGACAAAGATATCAAACAGGTGGAGCGGCAACAGGCCGAGGTGAAAGATGCAGTCTACAAGCTGGTGAAGCTCAAGCTGGACGTCGGCACACTCCCCGCAGACAAGGAGCAGCTTCTGGCAAAACTGCAGGAGGCACAGAAATTGCTGCCCAAACGTGGGGAAGCTCTGCACGCAGAAAAGGAAGTCTTGCAGGCTGACCTGCAGAAGAAATCCGACGCACGTATTATTGTCCGCGGCACCATCCACAAAGATACGATGATTGAGGTAAACGGCGTTCGCAAGTTCATTGAGGGGGCTCTGCAAGGGGTGGCGTTCGCGGAGCACGCGGGGGTGCTTGAAGCACACGCGGCGTAACACGAGGGACTATTCGGAGAACGAACGACCATGAGCCCGGAAACACGAAAACAACTGGCAGCCCTGTTTGCAGACGAGAACCCGGATCTTCGGCGCCGCGCGGCGGAGGATCTGGCGGGTGCATCGGGGCTTGCCCCGATCGCCGCTCTTGCCGTCGCCCTGGAGGACGACAGCAAAGGCGTGCGTGACGCAGCCGGCCGCTCGTTGTGCTCCATCGGTGGCAAAGACGCTGCGCGCGCGATCGTGGAGAACATTGCTGCCGAGAATATCATCACGCGCAATCTCGCCGCGGAGCTCCTGGTGAAACTGGGTTCCATCGCGCTTCCGGCAGTCCTTCCGTACCTCGAGAACGCCAACCAGGATGTCCGGAAGTTCGCCGTGGATATTATCGGTCTCATCGGGGATGAGGAGCCGGCGACGAATCTGCTCCCGCTTCTCGTGGACCCGGACCCCAACGTTGTTGTATCGACGGTCGAGGCCCTGGGCAACTTGCGAAGCGCCCGGTCGCTTCCCCTGTTGTACGAATCGTACGACCGGAATGAGTACACCCGGGCGGCGGTGGCAGAAGCGGTCGGAAAGATTGGCGACGCTTCGGCGAGCGGATTCCTTCTCGACCGGCTGCGGCAGTCGCTCGCCACGGTGTCCACCGATCCCTTGACCCCCTTTGCCATCATCGAGGCGCTCGGCGATCTTGGCGGCGACGGGGCTCTCGCGGTGCTGGAAAGCGTTGTGATGCAGGTCCAGGGCCGGCTCCGGTCTGCCGTGTTGTTGGCCATTGTGAAGATCGCGGAGCGGCACGGGCGTCGGCTGCCTGCGCTTCCCGGCCTCAAACAGGACTTCCTGTCCGCATTGTCAGACAGCGACATCCCGGTGCGAGTCAGCGCCGTTCGCTGGCTGTCCGGTTTCTCCGGCGAAGAGATCAACCTTGCTCTTGCCCGCCAGCTCGGTTGCGCCCCCGATCTGGATTATGCTCTTGCCGCAAGCCTCGTGGAACGCCCCGGGGCCTTCCGCTCCTGCGTCGAAGTGCTGCCGACACTGGATCCGGCTCAGCGCAAGTCGGTGATTACCCTCATCGGACGCCTGACACTTGACGCCATTCAGTTGGTCATGCGCAAAGGGCTTGGGGCGTTCGATGAATCCCTCTTTGCGCAGGCGTTTGACGCCGTGGCGGGTGAGTGGAGTACCGCCGACGAGGAAACCCGCGCCGCCATTGTCGACGCGCTGTTTCGCCTGGACGGGGACCGGGCCGTGCAGTTCCTGGACGAGATCATGAACGATCCGGATCCCTGGCTGAAGATTCATGTGATCGAAGTGATTGCAGCCATTGCCGATCCTCGTGCTCCCGAGTTCATAGCGAGATTCCTTGAGGATGATGATGAAATGGTGCGCGAAGTAGCCATGGGGACGTTGAACGCCCGGGGGATCGATCCAGTGACTCTATCACGCGGAGCCTGAAGACTGTGACTCTAGGTGCTTCCATACTTCCCAAGCAGGGGCTCGGTGCCGGCGTGAAGATGTCCGATGACACATTCCGCCAGACGCGAGAATTCATTTATCAACAGACGGGGATCTACTTTCAGGACAACAAGAAATATCTCCTGGAGGGACGTCTGGGGAAACGGTTGCAGGTCCTCGGCCTGGGGTCGTTTGAGGAGTATCTGCAGTTGATCAAATACGGCACCCGGAGGAACGAAGAGATGAAGTTCTTCTATGATGCCATCACGATCAACGAGACGTTCTTCTTCCGCAACGAGCCGCAATTTGAGGCCTTTGAACGGACCCTGGTACCAGCGATCATGAGCGGGCGGAACGGAGGGGCTCGCCACAAGCTCCGGGTCTGGAGCGCCGCCAGCTCGTCGGGCGAGGAAGCTCATACGATTGCCATGATTTATCTTGAACGCCTGCGGCCGAAGTATCCCCTGCTCGATCTGGAAGTGGTCGGCACCGATATCAATACCTCGGTGCTGGAAACCGCGCGCAAAGGCGTGTACCGCGACTATTCCATCCGGAACATGCCGAAATACTATCTCGAGAAGTACTTCACTGCGGAAGACGGCCGGTTTGCGGTGCACGATGACGTGCGACGCTACGTCCGCTTCGATCACCTCAATCTGTACGATCAGGCGCGCATGCGGCAAATGGGGAGTTTCGACATCATCTTCTGCTGCAACGTGCTTATCTATTTCGACACTCCCTCCAAGATTCAGGTGGTCTCAAACCTGTACGATTCCCTGAACCGGGGAGGGTACTTGTTTATCGGCTATGCGGAATCGCTGCATGGCATTTCCACAGCGTTCAAACTGGAAAACTTCCCCAAGACCGTCGCATACAAGAAGGAGTAATGCAACCATGGGCAAGGTGATTCTGGCAGTCGATGACTCCTCAACCGTGCGAAAGTTCGTTTCGGTTGCACTCAGCATGCAGGGGTTCACTGTCTTGACGGCATGCGACGGCATGGACGCTTTGGAAAAGCTCCCGGGGGCTCAGGTGGATCTGGTCATCACCGACTTGAACATGCCCAACATGGACGGCTTTGAGCTGATTCGTTCTCTTCGCGAGAATCCGCAGTACCGTGACTTGCCGGTGATCATCCTCAGTTCCCTTTCGGACTCGGGCAGCAAGGAGCGTGGATTCGAATTGGGGGTGGGATCGTACCTGGTAAAACCGTTCAGTCTCGAGAAGATCCAATACGAAGTCTCAAAGTACGTCAGCTGGGTGGAATAACCACGGCCAGATGATGGCAACGTTCACAACAGGCAGGAAGGAGCAAAGGATACCGTGAAATTTCTGGTGGTGGATGATTCTCTCACCATGCGTCGCATTGTCATCAATACGCTGAAGACGATCGGCTATGCGGAGGTGGTCGAGGCGGGTGACGGCAAGGACGCGATGGCGAAGCTTCTGAGCGAGGGGGCTGATTTTCTGATTACCGACTGGAACATGCCGGAAATGAATGGGCTGGAACTCACCAAGTGGGTTCGCGCAAACGCGCAGTACGGGAACATGCCCATCCTGATGGTGACGACCCGCGGGAACAAGGAGGACGTGATCGAAGCCATGAAGGTCCGCGTGAACAACTATATCGTCAAACCGTTCACGGCGCAGGGGCTGAAGGAAAAGATCGACGCGATCCTTAAAACCGTCGAAACGAAACCGGCGTGATGAGCACCGGCATGTGCGACCATAACGGAATACCACCCCGATGAAACCCGATGAGATGAATGCCATCGTGAAGAAAGTCGAAGAGTTGCGGGCGCTCATGGTGTTTGCCCAGCGCACCATGCCGTTCCTGGAGGACGTCTTTGCGTTTGTCACCGAGATCGTTCCCTTGCTCGATGTCCTGCGGTCTTCCGTGGAATCGACATCGGAGAAGCTCCCCAAAGCGTCGAAGCAGCTGGACAAAGTCACGACCGCAACGGAGATGGCGTCGACGGAGATTCTGAATATCGTGGAGGGCATGTACGCGAAAATCGACCGTCTGCGCGCAGAACAGGATCGGCGTCACAAGGTCATTGCCGAGGCAAAGGAGGCCGTACAGCGCCTGGGCAAGCTTGCGGGGGAACACCGCACGTCCGGCGATGCGCACGCCGCCGGGGAGAATGCGATGCATCTCCTGGAGACCGTGATACCGACGGCGGAGGCCGCCGCCGAGCTCGAGAGCATCCAGTCGGATTGCACCAACATCATGATCGCGCTGCAGGTGCAGGATATTACGGCGCAACCAATCGCCGCGGTGAATACCCTGATGCAGTCCGTGGATGAGGGCTTGAATCGCCTGATGCGGCATTTCAGCAAGACGACGGCAGAACATGATGAGAGCAAGTACAGGCATCGCCGTCTGGATATCGTGTTTGACGTCTCTGCCGAATATGACGGGACGGGAGACAGGCAGAAGGCGGCAGACGACGTGATAGAGGAAACGAAGAGGAATGGCATACCACAGCCAAACCGTCCACGACGGAAACGACGACACTAACAAGGCCGTGATGAGAGCTGGTCTCTCATCGCGAAGAAAGGCAGTGTAGATCCGTGAATAACGTGGTAGAAATCCTTATCGGGCTCGTCCCGCTTCTTGACCGGATCAAGACATCCATCGAGGAGAGCACGGGCACGATTCCCAAAGCCTCGACGCAATTGTCCAGCGTCACCCAGGCCACGGAAATGGCGACGGTGGAGATTCTGAACACCCTCGATGGGATGACGGAGCGCATCGGTTCGGCCGAGGGGGGATTGGTGTCTATGAAGAATGATCTGGGCGCCGCAGCTGCGCCGGTGCAGGGCAAGCTCCAGGAAATCGAGAAGACGCTTGCCGAAACACGCCAGGATGCCATGAACATCGCGATGGCACTGCAGGTGCAGGACATTACATCGCAGCAGATTGCCGGCGTGACCCATCTGATCGAAACGGTGCGGCAGCAACTCCTGAGCGTACTCGGACAGATGGACAAGGACCTTGAGCATGCTCCCTCTCCCGGGCCGGAGGCACCATCGGGACACTTCGACAGCAATGCCCAGTTCAACCGTTCGACCGAGCGTCAGGACGATGCGGATGCAATTATTCAACAATGGCAGAAGGTGAACCATGAGTGAGCAGACGGTGGAGGGCGGGGGGGGCGGCCCGGTTTTTGACGATGAGATGGCCGAGATCCTCGACAGCTTCATCGTCGAAACAAGGGAGATCTTCGAGCGGCTGGGCCAGGATCTCCTGGTCCTCGAGAAAGGAAGCGCGGACAACGAACTGCTCAACTCCATCTTCAGAGCCGTTCACACCGTTAAAGGGACTTCCTCGTTCCTCGGTCTCGAGCAGATGACAGAGCTTGCGCATGTCTTTGAAGACGTGCTCAACAAGCTCCGTCGAGGGGAAATCACCGTCAGTGCCGGCCAGATGGACGTGATGTTTGAGGCATACGACATCATGAAGGACCTGCTGCAGCGGATCGAGGCAAAGAACCTGGCCAGAGTCGATCTGACGGACATCCTGGCAAAGCTCAGGGTCATCGGTCAGGGAGGCATGGCGGCGCCGGATGTGCCGGTGGTTGTGCCGGCCGCGGCAGCGTCACCCGCAGCCTCCCCCGCAGCGGTTCCCGCCGCGCCGCCAGTCAAAACCCCTGCGGCGTCTCCCGCACCGGCGCAGCCCGCGCCGAAGGCAGCCCCTCAACCGGCGGATGCCGCTCAGCGGGAGCCTGCGGCCGTTGTGACTGCCGCAAAGGAAAGCCCGCAAGCACCGGCTCCGGCCCGCCAGGCCGCGGCGTCGTCGGAGCAACACCCGGCTGCGCCAGCCCCGGCATCGGGGAAAGCGGCGGACACGACCATACGCGTGGACGTGGCCCGGCTCGACAGCCTGATGAACCTCGTGGGCGAACTAGTCCTCGGCAGGAACCGACTGACGCAGATCTCCTATCAGATGAATCAGGAGTACGAGACCGTCCCCATCACGAAGGACCTGTCGGAGACCAGCTCCCAGATTGACTTCATCACGACGGAACTGCAGATGGCCGTGATGAAGACGCGGATGGTGCCGATCGCAAAAGTGTTCAACAAGCTCCCCCGCATGGTCAGGGATCTTGCCAAGGAGACAGGGAAGGAAATCTCCCTCGAAATGTTCGGCGAAGACACCGAGCTGGACAAGTCGATCATCGAAGAATTGAATGATCCTCTGGTACACCTGATGCGGAACGCCGCCGATCACGGTCTTGAATCGACGGCGGACAGGAGGGCGGCGGGGAAGCCGGAACGCGGCACCATCACGGTGAAGGCGGCACATGAAGGCAATCACATTGTCATATCGGTGGGCGATGATGGCCGGGGGATGGATCCCGAGAAGCTGAAAGCCAAGGCGATTGAGAAGGGCATGATCACCGAGGCGCAGGCAAAGGAAATGCCGAGGGCCGATGCCTTCAACCTGGTGTTCGCTCCCGGATTCAGCACCGCAGCCAAGGTGACCAATGTGTCCGGACGCGGCGTCGGCATGGACGTGGTCAGGACCAACATCACAAAGCTCAAGGGCATCATCGAGATCGAATCCGAGCTTGGCAAGGGCAGCACGATCATCATCAAACTCCCCCTGACCCTTGCCATCATCCAGGCGCTGCTCGTGGATGTGGCGAAAGAGGTGTTCTCCGTTCCCCTGGAATCCGTCCTGGAAGTGGTGCGTATCCAGCCCAAGGACATCAACACGATCAACGGCAAGGAGGTGGTTCGTCTCCGGAACACCGTGCTTCCGCTCGCGCGACTGCACCGTATCATGAAAACCACGGGAAACGGGCATGGTGCTGAGGAATGGATCTATGTCGTGGTGGTCGGCCTCGCGCAGCAGCGACTGGGCATCGTCGTGGATTCCTTGCTTGGACAGAAAGAGGTCGTGATCAAATCGCTGGGCGGGTATCTGGGAACGGTTCCGGGAATCGCCGGGTCCACCATTCTCGGCGACGGCCGGGTCATTATGATCATCGACGTTGGCGAAATGATGAAGTTGTACGCGGAGCTCCGATGACACGAACGATTACGGTAGTGGTGGTGGATGATTCCGCGTTCATGCGGAAATCGCTCTCCATGTTGCTTGAGTCCGATCCCCAGATCAAGGTGGTTGGCACCGCTCGGGACGGCAAGGAGGGAATCGAAAAGATCAATGCGCTTCACCCCGATTTGGTCACGATGGATATCGAGATGCCGGGGATGGACGGCCTGACCGCGCTGGGGATCATCATGAAAGAATCCCCCCTTCCGGTTCTCATGGTCAGTTCGCTTACGACGGACGGTGCGAAGGCGACGTTGGACGCTCTCAACCTGGGCGCCGTGGATTTCATCCCCAAAGAGCTTTCGTATGTGTCGCTGGATATCGTGAAGATCAAGGAAGAGCTGATTGCCAAGGTAAAAGACATTGTGCGCAGCCGGTCACTTCAATTCCGGCTCCAGCGCATCAAAGCGGCATCGCAGGGAATCCGCCAGTCGGCATCGGCAGTTAAGGGGGGAGCAGCAGCGCCTGCGCAGCCGGTCACTCCATCATCCTGGCCGCGCCGCAGGGATCTCAGGGCCGTTGTGCTCGGCATATCCACGGGGGGACCTTTTGCGCTTCTCCAGACCATCCCGAAGCTGCCCAAGGATTTCCCGCTTGGTATCGCCGTCGTGCAGCACATGCCGCCATGCTTCACCAAGTCAATGGCAGAGCGCCTCGATGGTCTGAGTCAGGTGCAGGTCAAGGAGGCCGAGGAAGGCGATGTGCTTCGTGCGGGGATGGTATTGATTGCTCCGGGAGGCCAGCATCTCACGTTCAAGTCGCAGAACGGCGATATCGTGGCGAAGATAACCGCCGAACCGTCCGACACCCTGTATCGGCCCTGCGCGGATGTCATGATGACCTCTGCTGTCCAGGCTTACAACTCACCGTTGTTGGGGGTGATCATGACAGGCATGGGGAAGGACGGACTGGAGGGACTGAAGTTGCTCAAGCAGAAAGGCGGTATGGTAGTCGCGCAGAACGAGGAAACATGCGTGGTCTATGGCATGCCCAAGGCCGCGGTAGATGAAGGGGTGGCAGACCTGGTGCTTCCGCTCGAAGACATCCCTCTGGCTCTCGAGAAAATCACGAAAGGTTGAGCGTCATGGCGAAGGAACCGACCCCCGAAGGATTCACCGATCTCTCGGAATACAAGAACGTGGGAACGTCCAATCTGCGGGCTCAGGCCAACGTCGTCAAGGGCATGCATATCGTTCATCGGGGGACTGAGGAGATTCATCGGTCGGCGCAGGATGCAGATCAGCCCGAAATCTTTGTCCAACGCGACGGGGAAACGGTCATTTCCATCGATTTTGTATGCAAATGCGGCCGTTCTACGAGCGTCAGGTTTGAATATGAAGAAGAATAGCCAACACCTGGCTGATAGTAGCCACCGGCCTTTGGCCTGTAGTGCCCACTCCGGCTCGGTTTCCTTGATGAATCGGCCAAATTCCTGTCAAAGACGTTGGCACCGCTCTTGATATACGAAGGTAGACGAGAATTACCGAAACTTCTACCAAAGGGTCTCATCATGATCACCAATCACAGCGGCGGACTCAGCCTGGGTGTGGGGAGCATCGCGTTTCTGGCGGGCATTTTTGCGACGATCGTCACGGCATATGCCATGGTCTCCAAGAAGAACAAAGCGGTGCAGCGGTTGCAGGATCACTACGATGGCTGGGAAGAGGGGCTCGGAGTTTGACGGCGTAGATCCCCTCCGACGGGCGGATTCCCGGGTAGGCCGGGCCCGCCCCTGAGCTGATCTGAGGTGAAAGAGGTGCCCGAGCTGGAAGGCCGAACACGGACGTGAGGGCCGGAAATGTGGAGCGCACGAGGCGTGGGAGGACTGGACAGCGCAATGGCGGCATACTACTCCTTAGTGGGAAAGACGTGAAACTTTTCGATGCAACGAAGATTCCTGTCCTGGGCAGGGCGCTGGATGCTTACGCTCTCCGGCACAAGGTGATTGCGACCAATCTAGCGAACATCACCACACCCGGGTACCAGTCCAGGAAGGTGGCGTTTGAAGAACAACTCTCGGGCGCTCTGGGTGCGACTGCACTTCCGGGGGTGACAACGCACCAGCATCATATGCCGATAGGTCGCGATCCGGTCGTCACGGTCCAGCCGACCGTTCAACAGCCAGATGCCTCCGCAAATCTGCAGAACGATCCCATGGCAAGCGGTCTGAACAATGTAGACCTGGACAACGAAATGGCGGAGCTCGCCAAGAATCAGATCCGGTTCAAGTTCTCGTCCAGGCTGTTGTCCGAGACCTTCCGTGGTCTTCAGAAGAGTATCCGAGGCACACAATGAAACTCGATCAGGTGTTTGGCGGGTTGAACATCAGTTCGGCCGGCCTGGGCGCGCAGCGGCGGCGCATGAATGCCATCGCTGAGAATCTTGCGAACGCCGACACGACAAAGACGGAAAAGGGCGGTCCGTATCGGCGGAAGATCGTACAGCTCAAGGCGAAAGGGGTGCAGTTGTTCGCCGGCATGCTGCGCCAGTCGAGCCCCGCGCTCGCAAAGACCCAGGAGGGACATCTCAATGGCACCAGCCCGGGATGGGGGGGCAACCCTTCCTCGATGGCTGTCGTCAATGCCACGGAAGCGGTAGACCCGACTCCGCCCCGGATGGTCTATGATCCCGGGAATCCGGATGCAGACGCAAACGGCTATGTCGCCATGCCAAACGTCAACATTGTCACGGAGATGGTGAACATGATCTCGGCCTCGAGGGCGTTCGAGGCGAACGTTGTTGCCGTGAATGCCGCAAAGAATATGGCCAAGGACTCATTGGAGATTTAGGCATGGACGTACGCGCGATTCACACTCCGCCCCTGACGATCGGGACCCCCGCACATCCACAGCGCCGCGAAGTTGCCATTCCGCCCGCGGAGACGCCGGTGCATGAGGCAAAGACCGCGGCGCCGTCTCGCCACCCGGTCCTCACCGCCGAAGAACAACGCTATTTCGAGAACCTGTTCCCGGAATCACAGGACGATGCAGCGGGGAGCCCGGTGTATACCGAGAACGGAATCCGCCCGCAAGGGAAGTCGGGAACGCTTGTCGATCGGAGGGTGTGAGCGATGAAGATTGGACATGCCCTGACCCTGATGCCGAATGTCCGGCAGGTCAGCAAAGAGAGCCTGATTGACAGAACACTCAAGGAAACCAACACATCGTTCGGTGAGACGTTGCAGCGCGCGATCACCGATGTCAACAGCCTCCAGACGGAGGCGGGAAAAGCCGTGGAGAAGATGGTGGTAGGTGAAGCCGTGGATCTCCACGAAGTGATGATTGCCGTGGAGAAAGCCAAGACGAGTTTTGACCTCCTCATGGAAATCCGCAACAAGACCATCGAAGCCTACCGTGAAATCATGAGAATGCAGGTGTAACCTATGGCAGCGACCGGATCTGCTGTCCAACAACAATTCACGGCCGCCTTCGCCCGGCTCACCGGCACCCAGAAGCTTGTGCTGGGCGTGGTGGCGGTCGGAGCCATTGCAGCCATCATCGCGCTGGTTTTTGCGGTGAACGCTCCCAGCTACGCCACGCTCTTCACGAACCTCGGGCCCGAAGATGCTGCAAAGATCGTGGAGAAACTCAAGGAGAAGGACACGCCGTATCAACTGGAAAATGGCGGCAAGACGATTCTGGTGCCAAAGCAGAGTGTCTACGAACTGCGTCTGGCCCTGGCCGGGGAAGGCCTTCCGCACTCGAGCGTTATCGGGTACGAGATCTTTGACCGGACCAATCTCGGGATCTCGGATTTTGTGCAGAAAGTGAACTACCGGCGCGCACTGGAAGGCGAGCTGGCACGGACCATCCTCACCATCGACGAAGTGGAGGCGGCCAGAGTCCATCTGGTGCTTCCGGAGCGCGTGTTGTTCAAGGAGGATGAAAAGCCGGCCACGGCATCTGTCGTGCTCAAGCTGCGTTCGGGAAAACCGCTGCGCACGGAAACCGTGCAGGGCATCGCCCATCTGGTCTCCAGCAGCATCGAGGGCATGGAAGCGGGAAACGTGACGATCGTGGATTCACGGGGGCAGCTCCTTTCCGACGCCCACAAATCCAACTCGCTTGCAGCGCTCACCTCATCGCAATATGAGCTGCAGCAGAAAGTGGAATCGTACCTCGGTCAGAAGGCCCAACGTCTTCTGGAGAGCGTCGTCGGCGGCGGCAATGCTCTGGTGCAGGTGAACGCCGATCTGGACTTCCGGCAGGTGGAACGGACGCTGGAACAATACGATCCCGAAAAGACGGCAGTTCGCAGCGAGCAGATCAACGAAGAAAAGACCACCATGGGGGATTCCGTCCCCCCGTCCACGCGCGCCAGCACGGTTACGAACTATGAGATCAACAAAACCGTCGAGCATATCGTGGAGGATATGGGGACCATCCGCCGGCTCACCGTCGCGGCCCTGGTGAACGGCGTGCCCAAGACCGTCACCCGCGAAGGAGAGCAGGTCACGGAGATCTCTCCCCGCTCCGAGGAGGAAATGCGGCAGCTGACGGATCTGGTGCGGAAGGCAGTCGGGTACGATGCCCTTAGAAACGATGAAGTGTCCGTGACAAACCTGACGTTCGGACACGATACGCAGGAACAAGAGTTTGTCTACAAGTCCACGCCGCTTTCGGATTGGACGGAGTATCTGGAAGAGATCTTCCTTGTTCTGGCCATGGTAGGCGCGGTCATCGTCCTCCGGTCTTTGCTGAACCGGCTTCGGAAGGGCATCGACATCCCCACCGTGGAGAGCGAGATCGAGGGCTTGGCGGCCCAGATACAGCACAAGAAGCCAGTGGTGGAATTGCCTCCCGTTGACGAGGAGATGACGACGGAAGCGCTCCTGCGCGCCGAGCGCAGAAAGCGGGTGGTGCAATACGTCCGGGAGAAGCCGACGGAGAGTTCACGCTTGTTGAAAGTCTGGTTAGCAGAGGAGTAAGGGGACCACATGTCTCAGCAACCGAGTACGCAACGCCTTACCCCCCGGCAGAAAGCAGCCATGCTGATGTTGTCGCTGGACGTGGAGACAGCCACACGTTTGATGCGACAGCTGTCGCAGGATGAGATCGAACTGCTGACCATCGAGATCTCGAACGTGCGGGGGATCTCGTCCACGATCGCCGATGCTGTGACGGAAGAATTCCATCACATGATTACGGCCCAGGAGTATGTGATTCAGGGGGGTATTGACTACGCGCAGAAGCTGCTGGAGAACTCCCTGGGGTTTTCGAAGGCGACCGACGTTCTCGAGAAGGTGAGGGCGCTGACCCACGTCAAAGGTTTCGGGATGCTGAAAAAGGCGGACGCCCAGCAGCTTGCGAGCTTCCTGCAGAAAGAGCATCCGCAAACCATCGCGCTGATCCTTTCAAACCTGAGCCCGGACCAGACGGCCCAGGTCCTCACGGAATTCAATGACGAACTCCGGAACAACGTCAGTTTTCGCATGGCTACGCTGGGGAAAGTTTCCCCGTCTCTTCTGGCGGAGGTGGAAGACGTCGTGGAGGACATTGCGCGGACGGAGATCAGCCAGAGCATGAGTTCCATGGGCGGCGCCAAATCCATGGCCGCAGTTCTGAACAAATGCAACAACGCCACAGCGAAATTGATCCTTGAGCACATCGAGCAATCCGACAATCAGCTGTCCGGGGAGATCAAGCGTCTGATGTTCCTGTTTGAAGATCTTCTGTATGTCGATGATCGCGGTATTCAGCGGATCCTGCGCGAGGTGGACAAGCGCGAGCTGGCGATGGCGCTCAAGGTTGTGGATGACAAGTTGAAGGAAAAAGTGCTTCGGAATATGTCCGAGCGGGCACAAGAGCTGCTCAAGGAAGAGCTGCAGTACATGGGGCCGGTCCGACTCAAGGAAGTGGAGGCGGCTCAGACGCGCATCGTGGAAATCGTGAAGCAGCTGGAAGACCAGGGCGAGATCGTCGTCGCCGGTCGTGGAGGCTCGGAGGAGGTCTTTGTCTAACGTTGTCCGTCTACACAAGCGGCAGGGGACGCGCGTCCGGCTCTATCGCGTGGATGCGCCCCGCACAGCCAATCCGGAGGAAGAGACCGGCGCCATGCCGGCCGCTCTGCCTGAGGCCCCCCCCGCAGGGGACCCCGGGCCGGTGCCTGTGACGGTTCCGATAGACGACGGCGACGTGACACGGCGCCTGCAACGTGCATACGAGAAGGGCCGTGCGGAGGGCCGGGCCGAAGCCGAAGCGGAGATCCAGAAACGGTTGGCGATTGCGCGGGCGGAAGCGGATGACCGGATAGGTGCGTTGATGGAAGGCATCGCACGGCAGGTGCGGGTCTTCACCGCGTCCCTGGAGCATGATGCCTACCAGTTTTCCCTTGCGGTCGCCGAGCGCATTATCAAACGGGAAATCGCGCGCGATGACGAAGTCGTCGTTCGCCAGGTGCGCGAAGCCATACGCCGCATCGTCGGTGTGGAGACCATCCGGCTCCGGATTCATCCCGACGACGAAGCCCTCGTCCGTTCCCACCGGGCAGAACTCCTCGCGTCGGCTGACTCCCTCCGCGATGTCGCGATCGAGCCCGATGACAGTCTGGAGCGCGGCGGATGCGTCATTGAAAGCTCCTCGGGGAACGTAGACGCCCGCATTGCCACCCAGCTGCGTCAGATCGACACGGCACTGTTCGCCCGCGACACCGCGGCGCAGGAGCGCGTGTCATGATCGCACCCGCACTCTCCGGCAGCTTCTCGAAGGATGAAGATGGACTGTGCGCCCCGCGGGTGGACTTTGTCAGCCGGCTGCGGCACATCGACCTGTTCAAGGTGAACGGAAGCGTGAAGCAGGTGATCGGGCTCGTCATTGAATCGACCGGCCCGAACTGCGCCCTGGGTGACGTATGTGTGATCAAGTCGAAGGACGGCCAGGATTTGTGTCTCTCCGAAGTGGTGGGATTCCGGGATAACCGGGTCCTCTCCATGATTCTGGGCGACGCGGGGCGCGTGGGCCCCGGCAGCGAAATCGTTGCGACAGACCGTGTCCTCTCCGCGCCTGTGGGCGAGGAACTGCTCGGGCGAGTTCTGGACGGTCTGGGGCATCCGATAGACGGAAAAGGACCGCTGACGACGCGTGAAGTGCGCTCGATCTACAACGCTCCTCCGAATCCCCTGGAGCG